>DAOTXU010000246.1:0-12700 GCA_034435135.1 Anaerolineae bacterium
AATGCGTTCCCATAAGTCGTCGGGAACCTCCCAGAGCGTCGGTGGTGTTTTCTTCTTTTCTGACATGACTTGTCTCCTTATAGCTGGTGACAAGCATTATACGCTTTCAAAGGGTTTTGAGATAGTTTCTTAGGGGTGAGGGGAAGCAAGGGCGACCTTTTCAAACACATTCTCAGGCGCTCCACCTGACCATCTTCTCCATCACGCCGGGGCCGGCGGCGAGGGGCGCGCGCTGCGGCGCGCGGAGCGACGTGCACCGGAGCGCGTTTGCAGGGCGATCTCCAATACCTGGTCCATGCGTTCGACGAGCCGCACCTCCATCTCGGCGAGGATGTCCTTTGGTATCTCGTCCAGGTCCTTTTCGTTGCGCGCCGGCAGGATGATGGTGCACACCCCGGCGCGATAGGCCGTCAGCAGCTTCTCGCGGATGCCGCCCACCGGCAGCACCCGCCCACGCAGGGTGATCTCGCCGGTCATCGCCACTTTGCGGCGCACTTTGCGCCCGGAGAAGGCCGAGATCAGCGCGGTGCAGATCGTGATGCCGGCGCTGGGGCCGTCTTTGTGGATCGCGCCTTCCGGGATGTGGATATGCACGTCATGCGCGGCGAACTCCTGCGGCGGGATGTTCCAGCGCTTGGCGTTGGCGCGCATGTAGGTCATGGCGGCATGGGCGCTCTCGCGCATCACGTCGCCAAGCTGCCCGGTGATGAGCAGCTCGCCCTTGCCGGGCATCAGGCTCACCTCCACCGCCATGATGTCGCCGCCGGCCGGCGTCCACGCCACGCCGGTCGCCACGCCGACCTCGTCCGGCTCGTTCATTAGCGTAGGCCGCAGCGAACGCGGCGGGCCGAGAAACTTGTGCAGCTCGCCTGGCGCGACGCGCGGAATCCCTTTGCCCTCCGCGATCCGGCGCGCGGCCTTGCGGCAGATATTCGCGATCTCGCGCTCCAGGTTGCGCACGCCGGCCTCGTAGGTGTACTCGCGGATGATGGCGAGGATCGACTCGTCGTCGAACGTCAGGCCGCTCTCCTGAAGGCCGTGCCGCTCCAACTGGCGCGGGACAAGGAACTGGCGCGCGATGGCCATCTTCTCGTCTTCGGTGTAGCCGGGGAACTCGATCACCTCCAGACGGTCGCGCAGCGCCGGCGGGATGGGATCAAGCTGGTTCGCGGTGGTGATAAAGAAAACCTTTGAGAGGTTGTAGGGCACATCGAGGTAGTGGTCGGCGTAGGCGTGATTCTGTTCCGGGTCGAGCACTTCCAGCAGAGCCGCCGCCGGGTCGCCGCGAAAGTCCATCCCCAGCTTGTCGATCTCGTCCATCATAAACACCGGGTTGACCGTCTTCACCCGGCGCATGGTCTGGAGGATGCGGCCCGGCAGCGCGCCGATGTAGGTGCGCCGGTGCCCGCGAATCTCCGCCTCATCGCGCACGCCGCCCAGACTCACGCGGACAAACTCGCGGCCCAGTGCGGCGGCGATGCTCTTGCCCAGCGAGGTCTTGCCGGTGCCGGGCGGCCCGACAAAGCACAGGATCGGGCTGCGCATGTCGGCTGGCGCGAGCTTACGCACGGCGATGTGTTCGAGAATGCGCTCTTTAGCTTTCGGGAGGCCGTAGTGCTCGGCGTCCAGCACTTCGGCGGCGTGGGCGATGTCCAGATTATCCTCGCTGGCGCGCTGCCAGGGGAGTTCGACCAGCCAGTCCAGGTAGGTGTGAATGACGCCCACCTCCGGCGACAGGGGCGTCATCATCGTCAGGCGGCTTAGCTCTTTTACAGCTTTGGCGTGAACCTCTTCGGGCATCCGGGCCGCGAAGATGCGCTCGCGCATCTCGTCAATCTCTTGCTGGAAAATGTCGCCCTCGCCCAGTTCGCTCTGGATAGCGCGCATCTTCTCGCGCAGAAAGGCCTCGCGCTGGCCGCTCTCGACCGCTTCTTGCGCCTGCGTCTGGATGCGGTCTTCCAGTTCCAGGACTTCAAGCTCCTGGCCCAGGATCATGCTCACCTGGCGCAGGCGCTCGACCACATCGAGGGTTTCGAGCAGCGCCTGGCGCTCTTCTATCGACAGCGAGATCACCGACGCCACCAGGTCCGCCAGCCAGCCCGGTTCGTCAACGTTCGCGGCGTAAATGGAGACCTCCTCCGGCAGGTCGGGGTTCAGTTCCACGCAGCGCTGGAACAGGTCCAGCACGGCGCGCATCAGCGAGTCGGTCTCGGCGAGGGTGTTGTTGCGTTCCATCAGCGGGCGGGCGCGGGCGCGCAGAAACGGCGTCTTGCCGACAAACTCCACAATCTGGACGCGCCGCCGCCCTTGCGCCAGCATGGTCACGGTGCCGTCCGGCAGATGCATGAGCCGGCCCGGCGCGAGTTCGACGCCGAAACCGTAGAGTTGTTCGGGGCGCGGCTCGGTCAGGTCGGAGTCGATCTGCGTCACGGCGATGAGGGTTTGCCGGGCGCGCTGCGCCGCCTCGATGGCGGCGATGGAGGACTGGGGCGAGATGTACAGAGGCGCGACCAGGTTGGGGTAGAGCACAAAGTCGCGCAAGGGGATCACGCCCAACTCAATCAGGCCGGCGTCGTCGGCCGGCGCATCCGGGACATCAAAAAAGTCTTTGCCGCCGGGTCCAAACATCTCAATCGCTCCTGCCGGCGGTCTCTAGCATGGACATGCAGGCCGGCTCAGGCTTAAGACAAACGGCGTGGCCGGGTGGGAGGCCGCAGATGTCGCGCACTTCGCCGATCACGAAAAGCGAGCCGGTCACGCAGATCAGGTCTTCGGGGTCGGCCAGGTTGCAGGTGCGCTCGACGGCGGCCCCCACCGAGGCGATGGCTTCAATCGCGCCGGCAAAGCCGGCGGCCTGCGCCTGGTCCGCCAGTTCTTCCGGCTCCAGCGCGCGCGGGTGCACGGCCTGCACCGTAATGAGGTGGTGGGTGATGGGCAGCAGTTGGGCGAACATGCCGGTGATGTCCTTATCAGACGAGGCGCCAAAGATGAGGAACAGGCGCCGATGCGGGAACAGGTCGCACAGCGCGTCGCGCAGGCGCCCCGCCGACTCACCGTTGTGCGCCGCGTCGAGCACCAGCCAGGGTTCGCGGCAGATCACCTCCAGCCGGCCCGGCCAATCGACGCGGCTGAGGCCCTCGCGCACCGCGCGCGGCGAGATCGGCAAGCTGGCGCGCGCGACATGGTCGAGGGCGGCGGTAGCCACCGCTCCGTTGACCACCTGATGTGCGCCCAGGAGCGGCGTAAAGTATTCCACCAGCGGGCCGCTAATGGGGCCGGCGCGGAACCCCTGGCCGATGTGGTCGGTGATAGGGCCGGGTCTGTAAATCCACTCGCGGCCCACCAGGGTGAGCGGCGCGTGGTTGCGGGCGGCGACGGTCTCGATCACGGCCAGCGCCTCGGCGTGCTGCGGCGCACTGACGACCGGGACCTCCGGCTTGATGATGCCGGCTTTTTCGCCGGCGATCTCGCCCAGGGTCTCGCCGAGCAAATAGGTATGGTCGTAGCTGAGGCTGGTGATGACCGAGACGAGCGGGGTGATGATGTTGGTGGCGTCCAGCCGCCCGCCCAACCCCACTTCGACCACCGCGACATCGACGCGCTCGCGCGCGAAGTAGAGAAACCCCAGCATAGTCACCAGCTCAAACCAGGTGAGGCCGGGCACGCTTGTCACCGCCGGCTGCATCTCCTCCACCAGCGCGGCGAAGGTGTCTTTGGGGATCATCTCGCCGTCAATACGGATGCGCTCGCGGAAGTCCTGCAAGTGCGGCGAGGTGTACAGCCCGGTACGGAAACCCGCCGCCTGCAACGCCGAGGCGCACATCGCGCCCACCGAGCCTTTGCCTTTGGTGCCGGTGATGTGAATGGTGGGGTAGGCCATGTGCGGGTCCCCCAGCGCCTCGGCGAGCTGGCGCGGGCGTTGCAGGCTCACCACGTCGGGCGTGTAGCGCTCGACGCGCTTGAGTTCGTAGTTGATAAAGCTATAGAGGTAGTCGATGGCTTCGTCGTAGGTGAGTGGCATAGAACATTTGTCCGTCGTCTGGTCGTGCGCATATTGTAGCCGGCGCGCCCAGGAACGCAAGTGTAGCGCAGACCGGCGCGCTTCACCATTATGGCCTGATTCTGGCTACAGGTCCACTATCCTTGCGTACTGTTAGGGCTTTCCGGTTCTTATGTGGTGCGGGCCAACCTCACCCCTCGCGCTTCCCGGCTTACGCCGGGCAGGCAGCGCAGTCCCCTCTCCATAAATGGAGAGGGGACTTTCCAGACCTCTGCTCCCCCTCTCCGTTTACGGAGAGAGGGGGCCAGGGGGTGAGGTAAAATGAGAAATGGAAAGCCCTAGTGTACTGATCGCGGCTTTTTCATTGGGCTGAGGGAGCCGAAAGCAACTCAGGAGACACCGCCTGTGGGATCGTGACATCTGTCACTATTCTTCATGCCGACTTACGTCTATTTTCTCTCTATGGGGGCATAGGGCTACCGATCTTGGCTTTGGCCACATCGTCCGTATAGAACGTTCGGGCGCAGACCCGGTCAGGCAAGGTCTCAGCAAGCGGAAGGCATCCTCTACCGACAAACCCATACCGCATCGGTCAGAGCGAGGCTGCCGATTTGTTTCTCATCCTTAGGCACCAGGAGAGTTAGGGAGGCACACTCTATATGACAGCACAAGATGGGCAGAAACGCTTCAAGTACGAGGTGATTGAGGCCACACCGGGCGGGGAGAGGCTGACCCTGTGCCTTCAGTGTGGCACGTGTGGAGGGTCTTGCCCCTCCGGCGCGGACATGGACCACACACCGCGCCGCATCTTCGCCATGGTGGACGCGGACATGAAGGACGAGGTGCTTTCCAGCAACACGCCCTGGTTTTGCGTGTCGTGCTACTTCTGCACCGTCCGTTGTCCGCAGGAGATCCCCATCACCGACATCATGTACACGCTCAAGCAGATGGCGATCCAGGAAGGCCGCTACGAGCAGCGCCGCGCCTCGGACTTCTCCGAGACGTTTATCGGCTACGTGGAATCGTATGGGCGCTCGTTCGAGATGGGGCTTGCCACGCGCTACCACCTCTTCCACAACCCGATGAAGATGGTGGGCATGGCCACCGGCATGGGCCTGAGCCTGCTGCAAAGGGGGCGCATGAGCCTCACCCCGGACCGCATCAACAACGTGGAGCAACTGCAAGCGATCCTCAATGAAGCCAAGCAACTCGCGGCGGGAGGTGCATAATGCCAGCAAACGGCGCTTACGCTTACTACCCCGGCTGCTCGTTGACCCGGAACGCCGCCGCCTATGACGTCTCCACACGGGTCATTGCAGAAGCCCTGGGCATCGACCTGAAAGAGATCACCGACTGGAACTGCTGCGGCGCTTCGGAATACTTTTCGATCAACCAGCTGCCGGCCTACGCGCTGGTGGCGCGCAACCTGGCCCTGGCTGCTAACGAGGGTGCCAAGCAGGTAGTGGCCCCATGCAGTATGTGCTATGTCAACCTGTACAAGACCAACAAGTACATGGGCGAGCACCCCGACCTGAGCCAGAAGGTCAACGCCGCGCTCGCCGCCGGCAGGCTCGCGTACAAGCCGGGCGCGGTCAAGGTGCGCCACCTGCTCGACGTGGTGGTCAACGACGTCGGCTACGACGCGGTCGCCGCCAAAGTCAAGAAACCCCTCTACAACCTGCGCCTGGCGCCCTACTACGGCTGCCTGATTGTGCGCCCGCGCACCGGCTTTGACGACGTGGAATACCCCACCACGATGGACCGGCTGATGGAGACGCTCGGCGCGACGGTGGTGGACTTCCCGCTCAAGGCGGAGTGTTGCGGCGGCCACATGACTCAGATCAGCGACGACGTCGCGCTGGAACTGATCCGCCGCCTGCTCCACAACGCCGCCGAGTACCAGGCCGACGCCATCGTCACCGTGTGCCCGATGTGCCAGCTCAACCTCGACGCCTACCAGGATCAGGTCAACAAGCGCTTCGGCACGCGCTTCAAAATTCCGATCCTTTACTTCACGCAGACGATGGGGCTGGCGTTCGGGATGGACCCCAAAGCGGTGGCAATTGGCAAAGAGATCGTAGACGCCAAGCCGGCGCTCGCCAAGGTCACCGCCGAAGCCCCGGAACAACCCAAGAAAGCCAGGCGCGACAAGCGCGCGCTGCCGATGCCGTCAGAGAGGGAGGGGTAAACCATGCCACCAGACAAGCGAGTCGGAGTCTACATCTGCCACTGCGGCCATAACATCGCCGGCACCGTCGATGTGGCGGCGGTCGCCGACTGGGCCGCCGACCTGCCCAACGTCACCATATCCCGCCACTACGAGTTCATGTGCTCCAGCCTGGGGCAGGAATTGATCGAAGAGGACATCAAAACCCTGGGGCTGACGCACATTGTCGTCGCGGCGTGCTCGCCGCATATGCACGAGCGCACCTTCCGGGGCGCGTGCGAGCGCGCCGGCCTCAACCCCTACCTGTTCGAGATGGCGAACGTCCGCGAGCACGCTTCGTGGGTGCACGGCGAGGACAAGCAAGGCGCGACCGAGAAGACCAAAGCGCTCGTCAGCGCCGCGGTGCACCGCGTGGTGCACCATGAACCGCTGCACGCCATGCGTGTCCCGGTGGAGCCGACCACGATGGTGGTGGGGGGCGGGATCACGGGCATCCAGGCCGCGCTGGAGCTTGCCAACGCCGGCTACAAGGTCATCCTGGTCGAGCGCGAGCCGTCCATCGGCGGCCACATGGCGCAACTCGACAAGACCTTCCCCACCCTGGACTGCTCGGCGTGCATCCTCACGCCCAAGATGTTCGACGTGGGCAGCCACCCCAACATCACCATGTTGACCTACAGCGAAGTCGAGAACGTAGAGGGCTACGTCGGCAACTACACCGTCACCGTGCGCCAGAAGGCGCGCAAGGTCATTACCGAGAAGTGCACCGGCTGCGGCACCTGCTGGGACAAGTGCCCCATCCGCGTCGTCGATAACGTCTATGAGGCCGGGCTAGGCTATCGCAAGGCCATCTACCGGCCCTTCCCGCAGGCCGTGCCCAAGTACCCGGTCATCGACGTGGCAAGCTGCACGTACTACAAGACCGGCAAGTGCCGCGCCTGCCAGATGTTCTGCCCCACCGAAGCCATCGACTTCGACCAGGAAGACCAGGTTGTCGATTATAAGATCGGCAACGTCATCCTGGCGACCGGCTACGAGCAGTTCGACCCGCGCCGCATCCCCGAATATGGCTATGGCCGGCTGGCGAACGTGTTCACCAGCCTGGAGTTCGAGCGCATGGTGAACGCCTCCGGCCCCACCGGCGGCAAAATCGTGCTGCGCGACGGCGTGACCGAACCCAAGAGCGTCGCCATCGTCCACTGCGTCGGCAGCCGCGACCGGCGCTACAACCCCTACTGCTCCGCCGTATGCTGCATGTACTCGCTCAAGTTCGCGCACCTGGTCAAAGAGCGAACTGGCGCCGAGGTGTACAACTTCTACATGGACATACGCACCCCCGCGAAGGGCTACGAGGAGTTCTACCACCGGCTGCTGGAAGAGGGCGTGCGCTTTGTGCGCGGGCGCGTGGCGAAGGTCACCAACGCGGCGCGCGGCCCCGGCGAAGAGGGCAAGCTCATCATCCAGTGCGAGGACACGCTCATCGGCAGCCAGCGCCGCGTCCCGGTGGATATGGTGATCCTCTCGGCGGCGATGGAGCCGCGCTCCGACGCGGCGGAGGTCGGCCACCTGTTCGGCATCAGTTGTTCGGTGGACGGCTTCTTCATCGAGCGCCATCCCAAGCTCGACCCCGTCGCCACCATGACCGACGGCATCTACGTGGCCGGTGTGTGCCAGGGGCCGAAGGACATCCCCGCGAGCGTGGCGCAGGGCGCGGGCGCAGCGGCGCGCGTGCTCAGCGTGATCTCGCAGGGCGAGGTGGAACTGGAGCCGATCCGCGCCGAAATCGACGAAGAGCACTGCTCCGGTTGCCGCATCTGCAACACGATGTGCCCCTACAGCGCCATCGACTACATTGAGGAACTGAAGGTCTCGCGCGTCAACCCGGCGCTGTGCAAGGGCTGCGGCACGTGTGTGGCCGCCTGCCCCAGCCAGGTCATCACTGGCGCGCATTTCAGCTACGACCAGGTCATGGCGCAGATCGACGGCATCCTGATCGACCTGAACCATCCGGTCGCAGCCCACGCCGAAGTTGCGGCGGATTGAAACACGGGAGGGAAACGGCATGAGTGAAAACGGTGACTTCAAACCGGTAATTGTCGGCTTTTTGTGCAACTGGTGCTCCTACCGCGCGGCTGACCTGGCCGGCACCTCCCGCATGGGTTACCCGTCCACGCTGCGCGACATCCGCATCATGTGCAGCGGGCGCATGGACCCGGCGTGGGTGCTGCACGCGCTGCGCAGCGGCGCGGACGGGGTGCTCGTGGTGGGCTGCCACCCCGGCGAATGCCACTACGTCGAGGGCAATTACAAAGCGATCCGGCGTATGCACCTGCTCAAGCGCACGCTGCGGCAACTGGGCGTGGAGGACGAGCGCGTCCAACTGCACTGGGCCTCGGCCTCGGAGGGCGTCCAGTTCGCCGAGATTGTGCTCAACATGACCGAACAGATCAAGGCGCTCGGCCCGCTGAACTGGAAAGAGCGCAACGTCGATGACAGCAGAGACCTTGCCGTCGCCGCCGGCGAGCACGCGCACGCATGAAGGAGCCTCTGACGATGAACAAGAAGAACAACCACGCGAAACCCAAACTGGCGCTGTACTGGGCGTCTTCGTGCGGCGGCTGCGAGATCGCGGTGCTGGCGGTGCACGAGAAGATTCTGGACGTGGCGAATGCCTTCGACATCGTGTTCTGGCCGTGCGTGATGGACTTCAAAGAGAAAGATGTCGAGGCGCTGGCCGACGGCGAGATCGACGTGTGCCTGTTCAACGGCGCGATCCGCAACGACGAGAACGCGCACATGGCGCACCTGCTGCGCCGCAAATCCAAAATACTGGTGGCCTACGGCTCGTGCTCGATGGAGGGCTGCATTCCAGGGCTGGCGAACTTCACCAGCCGCGACGCGATGATGCAGTTCATCTATCACGACTCGCCCAGCACCGTCAACCCCGACGGCGTGGAGCCGGACCCGAACTGGGCCTTCCCCGAAGGGCCGGCGCCCCTGCCGAAGTTCTGGAACACGGTCAAGACGCTGGATCAGGTGGTGCCGGTCGAATACTACCTGCCCGGCTGCCCGCCGGAGGCGCAATGGACCGAGACGTTGATCAACGCCGCTATTGCGGCGCTCTCCGGCGAGGGCGAACTGCCGCCGCCGGGGTCGGTCATCGGCAACAAGGACACCGTGTGCGACGAGTGCCCGCGCGCCAAGCACGAGAAGAAGATCACCCGCTTCTACCGCCCCTACGAGATCATCCCTGACGCGGAGACCTGCCTGCTGGAACAGGGCCTCTTCTGCGCCGGCTACGCCACGCGCAGCGGGTGCGGGGCGCTGTGCCCGCAGGTCAACATGGGCTGCCGGGGCTGCTACGGCCCTAACGAGGGCGTGGACGATCATGGCGCGCGGCTGTTGAGCGGCCTGGCCTCGGTGCTGGACGCCAAGACCGACGAGGAGGTAGACGCCATCCTCGACACCCTGCCCGACCCCGCCGGCTACTTCTACCGCTTTGGCCTGGCGCACTCGATGCTCCATCGGACGGACGTTGCTCAAACCCCGAAACGGGACGGGAACTAAAGGGAGAGGTGAGCGATGCAAAAGATCACGATTGACCCCATCACCCGGCTGGAAGGCCACGGCAAGATCACCCTTTTCCTCAACGACGAGGGCGACCTGGCGAACGCCTACTTCCAGATTCCCGAACTGCGCGGCTTCGAGGTGTTCTGCCTGGGCCGCCCGGCGGAGGAGATGCCGCGCATCACGCAGCGCATCTGCGGCGTGTGCCCCGAAGCGCACCACATGGCCGCCACCAAAGCGCTCGACGACCTGTGGCACGTCGAGCCGCCGCCGGCGGCCAAGAAGATCCGCGAGCTGTTTTACATGGCGTTCTATGTCACCGACCACACCACGCACTTCTACGCCCTGGGCGGCCCGGACTTCGTGGTCGGCCCCGACGCCCCTGCCGCCGAGCGCAACGTCCTCGGCGTGGTCGCCAAGGCCGGCCTGGAGGCGGGCCTGGCGGTCATCAACTGCCGCAAGCGCAACCACCACGTCATCAAGATGCTCGGCGGGCGCGCCATCCACCCGGTTGCGGGGCTGCCCGGCGGCTGGAGCGTGGCGATGACCGAGGAGATGCGCGACGAGATCGTCAAGATCGCGCAGGAGAACGTGGCGTTCGCGCAGTTCAGCCTGCAACTGGTTGACGACATCGTGCTCAAGAATCAGGCCTACGTGGACCTGATCGTCGGCGGCGCGTACACCACGCCCATGCACTACATGGGCCTGGTGGACGCGGACAACCACGTCAACTTCTACGACGGCAAGGTGCGCGTCGTCGATCCCGACGGCAAAGAGGTGTGCAAGTACGCCCCGCGCGAGTACACGCAGCACGTCGCCGAACACGTGGAGCCGTTCAGCTACCTGAAGTTCCCGTACCTGAGGGCGAAGGGCTGGAAGGGCTTCGTGGGCGGCAAGGACAGCGGCGTCTACTGCGCCACGCCGCTGAGCCGGCTCAACGCCGCCGACGGCATGGCGACGCCGCTCGCGCAGGAGGCCTACGAGAAGTTCTATGCCACGCTGGGCGGCAAGCCGGTGCATCACACCCTGGCGTGCCACTGGGCGCGGGTAATCGAGTTGATGTACGCCGCCGAGCGGATGCTCGAACTTGCCCAGGACCCGGAGATCACCGACCCGAAGGTGCGCAATATCCCCGCCGAGAAACCCACCGAGGGCGTCGGCATCGTCGAAGCGCCGCGCGGCACGCTCACGCACCACTACGTCACCGACGAGAACGGCATCCTCACCAAAGTGAACCTGATCGTCGGCACCACGAACAACAACGCGCCCATCACCATGTCGATCAAGCAGGCGGCGGCGGCGCTCATCCAGAAGGGCACGGTCATCACCGACGGGCTGCTCAACAAGATCGAGATGGCCTTCCGCTCCTACGACCCGTGCTTCTCGTGCGCCACGCATTCGCTGCCGGGGCAGATGCCGCTGGAGGTGGAGATCCGCGACGCACGAGGCGAGGTCGTCGAGCGGCTGAGCCAGTGCATTGAGTAACGCAAACGCTTAGAACAGAACGGATCACAAACAACATGTAGGGGCGCGGCACATGCCGCGCCCTTGCGACCCATAACATTGAACCGGGATGATGGACGCGAAAACCCTGGTCATCGGCCTCGGCAACTCTATCCTCACCGACGACGCGGTGGGGATTAAGGTGGCGCGCGCTCTGCGTGACGACGGTCTGCCCGACGGCGTGGACGTGGTTGAGTTGAGCGCCGGCGGCCTCGCGCTGATGGAAAGCATGGTCGGCTACGCGCGCGCCGTGCTCATCGACGCCATCAAAACGCGGGACGGCGCGCCGGGACAGGTGTATACTCTGTCACCAGAAGACCTGCCCGGCACGTTGAATACCGCGTCGGCGCACGATACCAACCTGGCGACGGCGCTCGCGGTCGGGCGGCGGCTCGGCGCGCCACTGCCGGCGGACGACAGGATCACAATCATTGCCATTGAAGCCGAAGACGTGCTAACGTTTAGTGAACGGTGCACGCCGGCGGTGGAGGCGGCGATCCCGGTCGCGGCCCACTTGGTGCGGCGACTGCTGGCAAATGAACGACAGATGGCATCACGAGGAGGAACCGACCATGATTTCGCCTGAACTCTTGCGACGCTACCCGTTCTTCGCGGGCCTATCGGAAGAACACCTGAAGAAAATCGCCATGATCGCGGAGGAGGAAACCTTCGAGACCGACGAATACATATTTAAGGAAGGCGAGGAAGCCGAGTCTGCGTACATCGTCGTCGAGGGCGAGGTCGTCATCATGATTAACATCGACGAGAAGGGCGAGATACAAGAGGAACTCTCGTCGCTCCACGAGGGCGAGTTCCTCGCCTGGTCGTCTATCGTCCCGCCGCACAAGCTCACCGCGTCCGCCGTGGCGAACAGGCCCACGAAGGTGATCGCCATCAATGGCGCCGGCCTGCGCGATCTGTTTGCGCGCGACTGCGAGTTGGGCTTCTTGATCCTATCGCGCCTGGTCACCGTCATCCGCGAGCGCCTGGCGAACACGCGCACGCAGCTTGCCAGCATGGTCTGTTGAATCCGCGCACTCAACGCCCAGTTTTGAGCGCGCGGTCAAATCGAGGTTGTCAGGTCGCGCCGGTCGGGTTAAACTGACCCGGCCGGCGCGCGTTTTGTGACCGCCGGATAAGGTAAAGAGCAGCCACGAATTACACGGATCGTATCTGTTTGCCTGGTCCGCTCTATGCGGCACTGCGTTGTGTTTTTCGCAACCCGCCGGCTAAAGCCGGCGGTTAATCGCAGAATAGTGCTGCCAGGATTGCGAATTCGCCAGCGACTTTAGTCGCGGGGGCCATAAGTGAACAAGTACTTCGCGGTTTAATTGAACTGATTCAAACTTACGCCAACAGCTGGCCGTGCTAAGGCCTTTCTCTACCTCACCCCCGTCTCGCCTGCGGCTCGACACCCCCTCTCCGCTTGCGGCTATAGTCCGGCGTAGCCGGGAGAGGGGGAC
>DAOTXU010000247.1:0-3888 GCA_034435135.1 Anaerolineae bacterium
GGACGGGGGCTATAGTCCGGCGAAGCTGGGGTGAGGTAAAACCATAGAACAACTGTCCGATGTCCGGTAGCTAGCCGGGTATATCCCGCGCGAAGAGGGTTAACCGCGAATAACCCGAATGTTCAGTTGATTCATTTCAAGTTCGCGCGCAGCCACAGGTACATCAGCACCCCGCCGGCCACCGCCACGTTGAGCGACTCCGCTTTGCCCACGATTGGCAACCTGACCCAATGCTCCACGTGGGCGCGCACGTCCTTCGAGAGACCGCGCGCTTCATTGCCCAGGACCAGCGCCATGCCGCCCTGCCACAAATCCTGGCCCCAGGCTTCGCCCTGTTGCACGTCCGCGCCCACTGGCCGCAACCCCTTGCCGCGCAGCCAGCCGAACAGTTCCGGCGCATCCGCCGTGCGCACGAGCGGCACATTGAACAACGACCCCATGCTGCCCCGCACCGTCTTCGGGTCGAAGACATCGGCGCACGGTTCGATCAGGACAACCGCCGCCGCGCCCACAGCATCGGCGGTGCGCACGAGCGTCCCCACGTTGCCGGGGTCTTGCAGCTGGTCCAGCACGACGACCAACTCTCCCCCGGTCAGTTGCACTTCGTGGAGCGGCGTCTCGAACAGGGTGAAGGCGGCCATGATGCCCTGCGGCGCGTCGCGCTCTGAGAGCGCGCGCATCACGTTCTCCGAAACGGACACTAGGTCGGCGTCCGTCTCCCAGAAGCGGGTCAGCAGCGCCGCCGCTTCCGTTCCTGCAAACAGGCTTTCGCAGTAGAACACTTCGACCGGGCGCGCGCCGGCGTCGAGCGCCATGTGCAAGAGCTGTAGCCCCTCGACGAGGAAACGCCCCTGCCGTTCCCGGTGCTTGCGCTCACCGAGCCTGCGCGCCTCGACAATGCGACGGTTCGACGTACTGGTGATGATGGCGGTTTGGCGGGTACCCATCGATTCGTCTCTCGCGGACGTTCGCGTTGCACAGTGTCACATACGCCGGCTCATTGCCCCAACTCTATCGCAGATCGGGGTGAGCACAACATATGCCCACCCCTCCCGCGCGCGTCAGAACACCTTTTCCCACATGTGTAAGGTGTCCACGTCGGTAAAGCCGAGCGACTCGTACAGGCGGTTCGTGTGGGCGCTATCGTAGGTACCGAGATACACCACCGTCGCTCCTAACGCTTTCAGATGCCTAAGCCCTGCGCACACGACGACCTTCGCCAGCCCCCGCTGCCGGTGATTCGGATGCGTACCGACCGGATCAACGATGCCGGCGCGGTTCACATCATCCAGCCAGACCGTGCAGAACGACGCAACTGTGCCATCCGGCGACTCCACCACCAGGTCATGATTGTAAGTGGCACTTCGATGGACGCGGCACCGCTCCACGGTCGCTTTCGCGTGCGGAAACACGCGGTTGACCGTAGCGCAATACCGCTCCCAGTTACCGTCACCGTTGTCTAGGCCAAGCGTGCGCACGAGGTAACCGTCCGCCACGGCGACTTCCGGTATTGGCGCGTCCATCGACCGGTAGCGCGTGTAGTCGAAACGGGCGCGGTTTTGTTGATAGCCCCGACGCGACAGCACAGCCTGCCGATGCGTGTCGTAATCGTAGGCCGGGACGCTCACCCGGCGGCATCCATTCTCAGTCGGAACCGCCAGACGTTCTTCAGCCCACGCGACCATCTCGTTTTCGATACCGCGATAGTCTGGGTGGATTTGGAGCTGTATATTGCCAGGCCCCTCAGGAAACACCGCGCCCACGAGTTTGCCCGCTCCGGTCTTCCACAGACGCACCTCCGCTTGCCACTGCCGGCTGTCTGCGGATGCACTGCAACCATGATGGACGAAGCGCCAGCCGTCTAGCCGTGGCAAATCCCAGTTGTGGAGCCGCCGCGTGATACCATAACTCTCCACCAACAGAGCGCGCATTTGCTGATAGTCCTCATCTCCCTGATAGGGACGCGCAGAGATACACATGTTTTCCTCATCTTTCGTCGTCTCAACCAAAAGTGGCTCGCTTGGCTGCGCTCAGCCGGCGGCGACCGGCATCTTTGGTGATGTAAAGATTCACTGTGCCCGCCTCCACCCGCCAGATGCCGGTGGCGAAGCGGTCCACGAAGTAGCGGTCATGCACCACCGCCAGCACTGTGCCCGCGTAGGCGGCCATCGCCTGCTCGAAGCGCTCGCGCGAGGGCACATCGAGGTGGTTGATCGGCTCGTCGAGCAGGAGCAGGTTGCACCCCTGCGCGGCCATCTGCGCCAGCATGAGCCGGGCGCGCTCGCCGTAGCTCAGGTCGCGGGCGGGGATGAACACCTCGTCACCCGCGAACAGGAAGTAGTGCAGGAACGCGCGCGCCTCGGTCTCGGACATCGGCGCGGCGGCCAGGACGGTCGAGAGCGCGTCGGCATCGGGATCAAGCGTCTCCTGCTCCTGCGCCAGATACCCCACGCGGACGCCCGCGCCCCGCCGGGCGCGCCCCGCCAGCGGCGCGATCTCCCCGACGACCGTGCGCAGCAGCGTGCTTTTGCCGCAGCCGTTCGGCCCCAGCAGCGCGATCCGCTCACCGGCGCGCAGCGCCAGGTTGATGTTGCAGAGGAGCGGCGCGGCGGGGGCGTAGCCGACAGCAAGGTCTTCCAGGACGAGCACGTCGCGTCCCCCGGCGGGCGCGTCTTCAAACTCAAGTTTCATCTGCCACGTGAGCTTCGGCTTCTCGACGCGTGCCTCGTTCTCCAGGTAGCGCTCCAGGCGCTTTTCCTTCGCCTTCGCGCGCTTGGCGACCTTCTTTGCATAGCGGCGCTGCGTGCTATCTCTGGTCGCGTTCTCCTTGCGGACCGCGCGCGCCATTGTCTGCTGCGCGTCGCGCTTGAGCCGGGCGATCTCGATTACCTGATCGCGGTACTGGCTCCATTGTTTCTCGCGCGCTTTCCACACCGCCTCGACGTAATCTGTGTAGTTGCCGACGTAGCTGGTCGCCGTCAGCGCCGCCGGATCGAGCGCGACGACCCGGTTGACCGTGCGATCCAGGAAAGCGCGGTCGTGGCTGACGATCATCGCCGCGCCGGGGAAAGCGGCGAGCCACCCTTCCAGCCATTCGAGCGCGGTGATGTCGAGGTGGTTGGTCGGCTCGTCGAGCAGGAGCAGTTGCGGCTCGCCGGTCAGCACGCGCGCCAGGCCCAGCCGCGTCTTCTGCCCGCCGCTGAGCAGGTCGGCGGGCGCGTCCAGCGAAAGGTCGGCCAGGCCCAGCCCGGCGAGGATCGCCTCGCCCGCGCCGGGCCGGTACGCTGCGCTGATGCGCTCGATCTCCGCCAACGTCTCGACATAGGCGGCCTGGGTCGCCGGGTCGCCGGGGCGTTCGGCCAGCCGCGCGCCGAGGCGCTCTAGTTCGATCTCCAATCCGGCCAGCCGCCGCGCCTGCGGGTAAATCATGTCACGGACCAGCGTGCCCGATGGCGGCTCCAGCCCTTGCGGCAGGTAGCCCACGCGCAAATCACCGGGGATGAACGCCACGCTCCCGGAGGTGGCCGGCTCCTCGCCGACGATCATGTGCAGCAGCGTGGTCTTGCCGCAGCCGTTCGGCCCGATGAGTCCGACGCGCTCGCCGGGGTTGACCGTCAGGCTCACATCTTTGAGAATCCATTGGTCGCCGTAGCGCTTTGAAAGCCTGTTGACGGTCAGCATACGGCCCTCCCGAAACGATTGCTCTCGGACAGAGGGCTTAAGCCCCCTGTCCGGGGATTCCTCCATATCCGTTAACTGAACTGATTCAAACTTACGTCAATAGCTGGCCGTGCTAAGGCCTTTCTCTACCTCACCCCCGTCTCGCCTGCGGCTCGACACCCCCTCTCCGCTTGCGGCTATAGTCCGGCGTAGCCGGGAGAGGGGGAC
>DAOTXU010000248.1:0-4231 GCA_034435135.1 Anaerolineae bacterium
CTCTGCCGGGTTGACCTCACCCCGGCTTCGCCGGACTATAGCCCCCTGCCCCCTCGCCATAAATGGCGCGGGGGAGTCCGCGCACAGGTCAGTCCCCTCTCCATTCCTGGAGCGGGGACTGCGCTGCCTGCCCGGCGCAAGCCGGGAAGCGCGAGGGGTGAGGTCGCAGCGGCGCACCGCATGACCCCTGACTTGGAATGCACCCCACCGTAAGAGCAGGAGCGGCGGAGCAGGCGCGCTCAACGGCAACCCAGGGCCTCGTCGATCATGGCGAGGTAATTTTCGACCGGCACATAGCTGGGGACAGAGTTGCCGGAACCGATGGCAAACCGCCCCCGGCTGCCGCACGTCTCGATCAGATAGCGCGTGTGCTGGCGCACCTGCTCCGGCGCGGCCCCTGAAAGAATGTTGATGTCCAGCCCGCCCAACACCCCGATGCGCTCGCCATAGCGCGCCTGAAAATCCTGCACCGGCATGATCGCATCCTCGAAAGAGTGTTTCGCGTCGATGTGAATGTCGTCAATCAGGTCGTCCATGATGGCAAAAATACTGCCGCATGAATGTAAAAAGTAAGGCAGACCCCGCTCGTGCGCCATCTGCGCGAAGCGCTTGTGCCAGGGGAGGGTGTACGTTCTCAAGTCAGCGGGGGAGATGAGAGTGCTCGTCCGAAAGCCCATGTCGTCGCCCTGGAAAATGGCGACGACGTGATCCAGGTCGAGCAGGTGCGTGTAGAAGCGCGCCATGCGTTCGCCGAGCCGGTCCGCCACCGCGTGGACCAGCTCAGGGTCATCGTGCAAAGCGAGACAAAGCCCCTCGTAGGACATGATCTGTGACAGGTGCTCAAAGATGCCCCCGGCGTGGCAGGTCATCAAGCCCATGCCGTCGGGGAGATGGCTGTCGATGTACTCAACAGGGAAGAAATCCACCTCCTCAACCCTGGGCCAGGGATACCGCTCGAAGTCTTCCCAGGTTTCAATGCAGCCCTGGTGTTGGTCCACCCAGGCGCGTTGCCGGTTGGAATGGGGGGCCGGGTCCGCGAGCAGGAGGCGATTCTCAAGCAGCGGCATGGCGCGCTCAAACCGCACAAAGTCGTACCCCATCCGGTGCCAGAACGCGATGAAGTTATCCAGGTACGCCGCCTGCGACTCTCGATCTGGCCCCTCGTCAACCCAACTGCGCCCCAGCAACTCGGTGACGATAGGCTTCAGAACCACGTCGTCAACAATATATTCGACCAGCGGCGGTCGGGCGCTGGTGATGCGTCCCATGATCGTGTCGATGAAACGGTTCGCGTCGGGTTGCGGATGGGCGAGGGGAAGATTGCGTAGCATGGTGGTTGCTCCTATCGGAGGACAGTCATCAGGCATCCCCAAGACGGATCACAGCAAGCATAGTATGTGCGACGCGGTCCGATGGCCTGTACCCTATCGCAGCAAGCGCCGCCGGTTAATAGGTGATGGTAATCTTGCTCAGCCCGCGCGGGCTATCAAGGTTGTGGCCTTTGGCGCGCGCCAGCCCCATCGCAAAGAGTTGGCCCGGGAGCACGCTCACTACCGGCGAGAGCCACTCCGGCACACCCGCCGGCAGCCTGAACGGAGTCCGCGCGCGCGCAAGCGCCTCGTCCTGGTCGGAGATGGCAATCAGTTCGGCGTTCTGCTCGTTGAGTCTTTTCAGCAGGTCGAGCATATCCTTGCACGCCGCGCCCTCGGTGACGATCACCAACAGAGGGAAACGCTCCCCGACGACGGCAATCGGCCCGTGCCGGAAGTCCGCCGAACTGTACGGCTCGGCGACCACGTAGGTCAGCTCTTTGAGCTTGAGCGCAATCTCAAACGCGGTCGCGTAGTTGTAGCCCCGGCCCAGCGTGACGCAGTGTTCCATAAACGCATAGCGCTCGGCGCGGGCGAGGGCGCTCTCGCACAGGCGCAGCGTTGCGTCGATCTGCGCCGGCAGGCGGCCCAGATCGTCCAGCAGCGCCTTTTCCCCCGCGAGCGAAGCGACCAGCATCGCCAGCGCGACGAGTTGCGCCGTGTACGTCTTGGTGGCCGCCAGGCTTAGCTCATGACCGGCGTTCAGAAAGATGTGGTGCCGCGCGGCGGCGGCCATCGGCGCGGTCTCGTCGTTGGTGATGGCGACGGTGAGCGCGCCTTGCGCGGCGGCGTCGCTGAGCACCTGGCCCACGTCGGCGGAGCGGCCCGACTGCGAGATGCCGATGACCAGCGCGCGCGCCAGGCGCGGCGGCTTCTTATAGAGGGTGAACAGCGAAGGCGTCGCCAGCGCGACCGGGAGGCCGGCCAGCGCGCCGAACAGATACGTGCCGTAAATCGCCGCGTGGTCCGAACTGCCGCGGGCGGCGATCACGACGTAAGCCGGCGCGGCTTCGCGGATGTCGGCGGCAACGGCGGCTAGGCGCTCGCGCCCGCTCACCAACCGCTCGATCACCTGGGGCTGCTCGAAAATCTCCTGCTCCAGGTGCGAGTCGGTCAGCGGCTTACGGTCGGTCATGGTTTCGCGTCTCCCTTAGGGGGTAGCGGAAGTAACAGCATGAAGGTGCTGCCTTGACCGGGCACACCTTCGCTGCGCAGCATCACGTGGCCGCCATGCAGTCGGGCGACCTGGTGCACGATGGACAGCCCCAGGCCGGTCCCCGGCGCAACCTGCGTCTGGCTGGCCCGGCCCCGATAGAACGGCTCAAAGATGCGCTCTTGCTCGTCGGGGGCGACGCCCGCGCCGGTGTCGTCCACGATCACGGCGGCATAGAGATTCCCGGCGTGCTTCATGACCCCGGTGCGCAGCGTAACCCGCCCACCGACAGGCGTGTAAGCGAAGGCGTTATTCACCAGGTTGGCGAGCGCCTGGGTGACTAGATCAACGTTCGCCTCTACAGGCGGCAGGGCATAGTCCAGGTCTTGGCTGAGAATGGTGCCCTGGTCGGCAGCGATCAATGAGAAGCGCGCGGCGATCTGGCTGACCAGGCTGTTGAGATTGACTTCGTGGCGTTCCAGTTCGGCGGCGTCCTGCAAGTCCAGTTGCGAGAGGCTGAACAGGTTCTCGATCAGCGCTTCCAGGCGCGCCAGTTCTTGCTGGATGATGGCGCGATAGTGCTCGCGCTTGTCGGGCCGGCCCCGTTCCAAGAGGGATTGATACATCTTAATAAGCGTGATGGGGTCGCGGAGTTCGTTGGAGACCTCGGTGACGAAGCGCGCCTTGAGGCGCTGCACATCCTTGAGGTGGGTAATATCGCGCAGGACGCAGACCACTTGTTGCAGCCGCCCATCCGGGTCGCAGATCGGCGTGACCACCACGTCGGCGTCGAACGTCGTGCCGTCTTTGCGCGTGCAGCGCGGCTCAGCGCGCCAGGTCTGGCCCGACTGAATGGCTTGCCACGAGTCAGAGTCCAGGCACGGCAGCAGCGCTTCGAGGCGCTGGCCGATGATCTCAGCGGCGGGAAAGCCGCTTTGCCGCTCGAAGGCCGGGTTAACGTAAAGGATAGTCCCTGCCGCGTCGGTCAGGATGACCGAGTCGGCCACACAGTGCAGGAGTGCGTCCGGTTGAGGCAGCTCGAAAGGACGCGCCGTATGCAGGTTCCGAGCGACCGGTTCCAGATTGTTGTGTTGTAAGTGTTGCGTTGTGTGCTGTCTTTCGGTCACCTTCGACCCAACCCCCCCTTCCTGGCAAACCCCTGCTGGACCGTGAGCTTAAGCCACCGTCCAATATCGAAGTCATTTCGCATGGCCTGCCACAGCAGAGCGAATAGCTTTCAGGGGACCGGCGTGAAAACGCGCCCCCTTGCGAACATCGAGCGCCTGAAAGGTGTCATTGCGCGCAACCGCCGGTCTCGACCTTCAGTCTGACTCTATAGTACTTGAAAGGTTAAGTCAAGGTGAGCAGGGTTAGGGTAGTACTGATGTTAGCGAAGACTAACCCCAGCCAGGGTTTTGCGCCGATGATCGGCGGCTTCGGGACGCCTCATACCCATTCTGATACGAGTTGTCGCCTGGCATCTGGCGCAGCGGCATCGAAGCTTTCTGTGGAAAGAGTCCCCGCCGTCCAGTTGCCTCCCTTCGGGACTTGGTTTAACCTCACCGTAAACCGTGAGGAGTGTATGCAGACTCCGACATAGAACTGATTCAAACTTACGCCAACCGGTGGCCGTGCTAAGGTCTTTCTCTACCTCACCCCCGTCTCGCCTGCGGCTCGACACCCCCTCTCCGCGTGTGGAGAGGGGGAC
>DAOTXU010000249.1:0-8332 GCA_034435135.1 Anaerolineae bacterium
AGGCGCGCGCGATCAGCTCTGCCAGTAGCCGCGCGCGGGACTTGAGAAAGTGTTTGAAAAGCCCCTCACCCCCTGTTCCTCCCGTATGACGGGGGCAAAGATACCACAAATCTGGGTTCATAGTCCCCTCTCCTCTTGTGGGAGAGGGGATTGAGGGGTGAGGGAAAGCAAGGGCGACCTTTTCAAACACATTCTGAGAAAAACAACCGCTTGCTTTGGTCACCCGGACAGGTTTATGTCCTCAACGGAACCCTGGGTCGAACCTACTCTGAAGGCGCTCTCGCTTGAGGCGCGCGTCGGCCAGATGATGATGATCGGCTTCGACGGGCATAAAGCGCCGCCGCACGCGCTGGAATGGCTCGCGGCGGGCCGGGCCGGCAGCGTCGTGCTGTTCACGCGCAACGTCGCCAGCCCGGCGCAGTTGGCCGAACTCACCGCGAGCCTGCGCGCCGCCGCGCCGCTGCCGATCCTCATTTGCGTCGATCAGGAGGGCGGGGTCGTGGCGCGGATGCGCCATCCCTTCACCGAAAGCCCCGGCAACATGGCCCTCGGCGCGGCGACCGGCGACGACGCGACCGAACTGGCCGCGCGCATGGCCGGCGTGCTCGCGCGTGAGATACGCGCGGTCGGGATCGACTGGAACCTGGCCCCCTGCCTGGACGTGCTCAGCAACCCGCACAACCCGGCCATCGGCCTGCGCTCCCTGGGCGCGGACCCCGACCGCGCCGCCGAACTGGGCGCGGCGCTGGTGCGCGGGACGCAGGCGGCGGGGGTGGCGGCGTGCGCCAAGCACTTCCCCGGCCACGGCGACACAGGTGTTGACTCGCACCACGACCTCCCTGTCATCGCGTCGGACCTGGCCCGGCTCCGGGCGCTGGACCTGAAACCGTTCGTCGCGGCAATCAACGCGGGCGTGGCGAGCGTGATGGCCGCGCACATTGTGTTCCCGGCGCTCGACCCCGACCGACCGGCGACGCTCTCGCCGGCTGTCCAGACCGGGCTGCTGCGCCGGGAACTGGGCTTTGAGGGCGTCATCACCACCGACTGCATGGAGATGAAAGCCGTCGCCGACCGCTATGGCGCGGGCGAATCGACGGTGCTGGCGGCGCTCGCCGGGGCGGACTCGATTGTCCACTCGCATACGGCGCGCCGGCAAGAGGAAGCCTACACCGCCATGCTCGCCGCCGCGCGCAGTGGACGCCTGCCGGCGGCGCGGATCGAGCAAAGCGTCCGGCGGCTGCTGGCGCTCAAAGATCGCTACGTCCGCCGGGCTGAGGCGGTCTCGCTCGACGAAGTTGGGGGCGGGGCGCACCGCGCGGTAAGTCTGGAGGCGGCGCGCCGCGCGCTGACGCTGGTCCGGGGCGCGCTTCCGCGCCAGTTGCTCCAGGCGGAGGGCTTAAGCCCCCTGTCTGCAACCTGTGCGCTGATCGAGTTCAGCTATGCGCGCCCCTCGCAGGCGGAAGAGGCGCACACCCCGACCTGGCTCGCGGCGGAACTGGCCGCGCGGCTCCCGTGTGTGCAACACCTCACGCTCCCCGGCGACGCGCCGCCCGACGAGTTGGTCGCGCGCGCGCGAAAGCTGGCCCAGGACGCCGACCTGCTGATCGTCGCCACGCGCAGCGCGCACCTCAACCCCGACCAACGCCGGCTCGCCGCCGAACTGCTCACCGCCGCGCGCGCTGCCTCGCATGAAACGCTGTTGCTATGCCTGCGCAACCCCTGGGACGCAGCGGCGTTCCCCGAAGTCGAAAACGTCCTGGCGACATTGGGCGACGCGCGGCCCTCACTCACCGCCGCCGCCGAAGCGCTGGCGGGTGAGGTCGCGCCCACCGGACGGCTGCCCGTGCCGCTCGCCTAGACGGCCCGTTATGTCGTCTGACGGCGGGGAAAGGAGGGGATCGCAAGCTGTCAGAAGTGGGACGTTTTGACTCCTCGCCGCACCCGAACCATAATTGACCCATGCCGGAAGAGGTCGCTTACCAGCTTACCATCAAAGACATGCCCGCCAGCGAGCGCCCGCGCGAACGCCTGGCGCGCCTGGGGGCCGGCGCGCTTTCATCAGCCGAGTTGCTGGCGATCCTGCTGCGCACCGGCGTCGGCGGCGAGAACGCGGTTCGCATGGCCGAGCGGCTGCTGGCGCGCTTCGACGGGCTGGCCGGGCTGGCGCGCGCCGGCCTCCCCGAACTGACGGCGATTCGCGGCCTGGGCGAGGCGAAGGCCGCGCAGCTCCTGGCCGCCTTTGAGTTGGGCCGGCGGCTCGCGGCGGCGATGCCGGAGGAGCGCCCACAAATCCGCTCGCCCGAAGACGCCGCCAGCCTGGTGATGGTGGAGATGGGTCTGCTGCGCCAGGAGCAACTGCGCGTCATCCTGCTGGACAACAAAAATCGCGTGCTCGCCATTCCTACCGTGTACGCCGGCAGCCTCAACGCGACCGTCGTCCGCGCCGCCGAGGTGTTCCGCGAGGCGATCACGCGCAACTGCGCCGCGCTGATCCTGGTCCACAACCATCCCTCCGGCGACCCGACCCCCTCGCCGGAGGATGCGGCGCTGACGGCGCAGATCGCCCGCGCCGGGGCGCTACTCGACATTGAGGTGCTGGATCACCTGGTGATCGGGCATGGGCGCTACGTATCGATGCGCAAGCAGGGGTTGGGCTTTCAAGAGAGTGGGGTAAGATAGGGGCGTTATACGACAATCTGCATGAGCGTTATCCATGATGGAACGGATAGGAGGGAGACGTGGCTGAGGGTTTGCTTGTGCTGGGGGCCGGTGTGCTGGGTGTAGGGGCGGCGATCATCGGCGCAGTGGTCGCCTACTGGCTTATCAGCTCCAGCGCGCGCCGGCGAGAGGAAGAGCGCGAAGAGGCGGCGCGCCGGGAGCGGGAGGAGGCCGTCCGGGCGCTGGAGCAGGCCGTCCGTGAGGAGGTCGGTAGGGAGATCAAAGACGGCATCGCGGAATTCGCCCAGGCGATGGAAGAACATCGGCTGAAAGAGGTCATCAAGACGATTGAGATTGCGACTCTGAGCCGGACGGTGTTGATCGAGGAGCTTCGGCTGGACGCGCTCAAACGCGCGCTGCTGGAGGCTACCGCCGACAGCCCAGAGATTGGCCGGATGCTGCAAGCGACCGGGAGCAGCCCCGTGATGGGCAAGCTCATGGAAGGGATCGACATCCCTGAGCGGCCCCCGGCGGAGTCGGTTAAGACAGCCCCAGAACCGCCGGCTGAGACAGCCGAGACCAGGACAACGGCGGCGGAAATCGTCGCGGAGCCTGCCGCGCCGCCGGCGCCAACCGCAACGCCCGAAGCGCCGGCAGCGCCGGAACACTCCCCGGCTGCCGAGAGCGGCGGCGCCGAACGGACAGGGGAAGCCGCGCCGCCCGCACCGGTCGAAACGCCCGAAGTCCCCGCAGCGTCGCCGACGCTTGAACCCACCCCGACAATCGCCGGCGACGGCTCTGCATTGGAAGTCCTCGCGGATGAACTCGCCGATATGCCGTCGGTCGTAGCCGAACAGCCGATGGCTGTTGAGGGGGACGGCGCGCAGCCGGAGGCGTCAGCGCAGGAACCCGGCGACGAGGCCGAAGAAGCGGCTGGGGTCATGGAGGAAACCCTTACTTCCGAGCCAACGGCAACGCCCGAAGCTTCGGCAGCAGCGGCGGAAGGCGAGCGTCAAGGGCCGACCGGAGAAGCTGAATCGGCGTAACGGTCTGGTCAGAATCTTGCACCCTCTAAGCCCTTGAAGGTTGTCTTCCGAGGGCGTTCATGACTTTTCAGTCTCAGGCTATTCTCGTCCCGGCCACGCCGCAGACGGTCGGTCCCTGGGTGGATGCGACATTCCGCTATCAGCAGGCCTTCCGGGGCGTGTGTGTGACCCACGACCCCAGCCCGATCAACCTTCGCCGCTTCTCGGCGATTACGGTGGTGGGCGGGCCGGCTGTCTGGGGTCGGGACATCGCGGTGGAAGTGCGCGAGTCCTGTCCCGGCGCGCTGATCGACTGCCTTAACGCATCCAATCCGCACGCGCTGCGGCGCGTTCTTGAGGAGCGGATCGGCGCGCGCAAACGCTTCGGCGACCTGGAGCCGGCTGCGGTTGCGCTACAGTTGCGCTGGCCTACCGCCTACCCCAGGGTCACGCAGCCCTTCCGCGCAAGGCCGGAGTATTACCGCCAGTTCGCCTGCGACGGGCGTTCCCTGCCCGGCCACGAGGGTATCGACATCCGCGCGCCGGTGATCGGCGGGCAGGGAGCGAAAGTCTATGCGTGCGCCGACGGCGTTGTCCATGCAGTGCACCAAACCGACGATGGCAACCCTTACGGCGCGCACGTGCAGATCAACCACCCGTTGGGCGACGCCACGTACCAGACCGTGTACGCACACCTGAGCGAGCACTCGGCCTGCGTCCGGCCCAGCGACCCGGTCGCGGCGGGGCAACTGATCGGCTTCTCCGGGGCGACGGGCAACGCGGACGGTCCGCACCTGCACCTGTCGCTCAAGAAGATAGGGGCTACTGCCGCCGGCGAGACCGACTTCCCGTGCGACCTGATCGACCCAACGCCCTATCTCTACTGGCCGGACCTGCGCCTCACACCTACGGACACGCTCCGCGTGCGCGCTGAGCCGGGCACCGGCAGCGCCATTCTCGGCTTAGCCGCGCCCGACGAGGAACTGGACCCGCTGGACTACGACGCTGCTGTGTTGTGGGACCTCTGGCAGCCGCAAGCCTGGATCAAGGTGCGGACGCCCTTCGGACTAGAGGGTTATTGCTTTGCTCAGTTTTTGCAGATTGTCGGCGTGGAACCCGAAGCGCCGCCCCTGCCGATGGGGCGCTTCATGGCAGGGTTGCACGGGCGCGCCGACGGCGCGATGCAGGAGGCCGACTTCAGGGCGGTAGCGATCAGCAGGGTGGAAGCGGTCAAGCTGACCACGAACGCCAGCCCTGGCGACGTGGCGCGGCTGCGCCAGATCAACCCGGACATGTTCATCGGGGTGCGCCTGTTCGAGGATTTCCGCTCACCCGTTGGGCCGCGCTGCATCACCGGCGCGCAGTTCGCCGAGAAGTTCCGCCCCGCCCCTGCGGGGCACACGCCAACGGACTTTCAGCGCTTCTACACGCAGGGCGTCCGCTATGTGGAAGTGCACAACGAGCCAAACCTTGCCAGCGAAGGGTTCGGCGGAAGTTGGAACAGCGGCGCAGAGTTCGCCGCGTGGTATCTTGAGGTCGTCGAGCGGATGCGCGCCTGGTTCCCGGACGCGCTGTTTGGTTTTCCCGGCCTCTCGCCCGGCGCCGTTGCGCCGGGACGACCGCAGGAGATGTGGGACTTCCTCGCCGGGTGTGAGGCCGCCATCACCGCGTCGGACTGGCTGGCGGTGCACCAATACTTCAGGGACTTCGCCGAGATGGAAGAGGGATTCAACCGCATCGTGGGCGAGTACCGGCGGCGCTGGCCCGATAAGCTCTTAATGGTGACCGAGTTCAGTAACCCCATCCAGGGCGTCCCAAAAGCCATCAAGGGCCAGCAGTATGTGGCGTATTACCGGCTGGCGGGGCAAATCCCCGGCGTGGCGGCAGCGTTCGCGTATGTGGTGTCGGCGTCAGACCCGGCGTTTCAGGATGAGACCTGGCGCGAGGAAGACGGCGGCATCACGCCCATCCCTGACGCGGTGGGCCGGCGCTAACAAACCCTGTCCGAGGCTATGCGCGTTCGCGCCGCGCGAATTTTGACGCGCCCTATCTTTGTGTTAAACTTCCCCGCCGAACGAATCACGCACACGCCCAGACTCGCGCGGTGTTGCCGTGTGGGCCGGCCTCCCCCGGTGCCGCGCGCGGAAGAAGGGCGTGGAGGACTAAACACTAAGGAGGAATTGCATTATGCCTGTCGTCTCCATGAAAGAACTGCTGGAGACGGGCGTCCACTTCGGGCATCGCGCCCCAAAGTGGAACCCCAAGATGAGGCCCTTCATCTTCACTGAGCGGAACGGCATCCATATCATCGACCTGCAACAGACCATCACCGCGCTCGATATGGCCTACGGCGTGGTCCGCGACACCGCCAGTAATGGCGGCACCGTGCTCTTCGTGGGCACCAAGCGCCAGGCACAGGAGACCATCCAACGTGAAGCGGAGCGTTGCGGGATGCCCTATGTCAACCAGCGGTGGCTGGGCGGCACGCTCACCAACTGGCGCACCATCCGCCAACGCATCGAAACCCTCAAGGGCCTGGAGGCCCGGCGCGACCGGGGCGAGTTCGAACTGCTGACGAAGAAGGAAGCGCTGCAACTGCACCGCAAAATCGAAAAGCTGCAAAACCGGCTCGGCGGGTTGCGCAACATGACCCGCCTGCCCAACCTGTTGTACGTGGTCGATGTGCGGCGCGAGCACACCGCCGTCAAGGAGGCCAACACGCTCGACATCCCCGTCCTGGCCCTGGTGGATACCAATTGCAACCCCGACAAGATCGACCACATCGTGCCGGCCAACGACGACGCTATCCGCGCGATCAAGCTGCTCACCGCCAAGATCGCCGACGCGGTGCTCGAAGGCGTGGCGATGCGCAAAGATGTCGAAGAGGTGGCCGAAGAGGAAATCGACTTCGAGCGCTTCATGGACATCGAGGAGGACGAAGCGTACCTGGGCGAGGCCACCCTGGCGAAGCTGCGCGGCGGTCTTTCCTTCGCGGGCTTCGCGGGCACCGAAACGGGTGCCGAGTACAGTCCCGATGAAGAAGAGGGCGCCCCCACCGATTACGCAGACGACGCCACCGACGAGGAAGAATAACCATGTCGATCACCGCACAGATGGTCAAGGAACTGCGCGAAGCCACCGGCGCGGCAGTCCTGGATTGTAAGAAGGCTCTCGAAGAACACGACGGCGACATCGCCAAAGCCACCGAGTACCTCCGCAAGAAGGGGTTAGCCGCCGCCGCCAAGAAGGCCGACCGCGTCGCCTCCGAGGGCGTGGTGGAGACCTACACGCACCCCGGCGGGCGCGTCGGCGTGATGGTGGAGGTGAACTGCGAGACCGACTTCGTGGCGCGCACTGACCAGTTCAGCGGCTTTGCGCATAACCTTGCGCTGCACATCGCCTTCCACGCGCCGCTCTACGTTAAGGTCGAGGACATCTCCCCGGAGCAGGTCGAGGCCAGGCGCGCGCGGCTGCTCCAGGACGCGATGGCTGAGGGCAAGCCCGCCAACGTGGCCGAGCGCATCGTCGATGGCCGGATGAAAAAGTGGTATGAGGAGGTCGCCCTCCTCAACCAGCCCTGGATCAAGGACGAGACCGGCAAGAAGACGGTGCAGGACATGCTCACTGAACTGATCGCTGAAGTGAAGGAGAACGTCGTCATCAGGCGCTTTGCCCGATTTGAAATCGGGAGGGATGGCGAAGAGAAGTAGAAAGGTGGGGATTGGGAAGACCCAATCCCCACTTTTAATGTCCCGAGGGGGATTATGGCCGAGAATCACCTACCCAAGTACAGACGCATCCTGCTTAAACTGAGCGGCGAGGCACTCGCCGGCCCGGAGGGTTATGGCATTGACCCTTTGAAGGCGACCGAAATCGCCGAGCGCGTGAAAGAGGTCAAAGACCTGGGTGTGCAGGTGGCGCTTGTCATCGGCGGGGGCAACATCTGGCGCGGGTCTGATGGCGTGGCCCATCAAATGGACCGCACCACCGCCGATCATATTGGAATGCTCGCCACAGTCATGAACGCCCTCGCTCTGCGCGACGCGCTGGAGCGCCTGGGCGTGCCGACGCGCGTTCAAACCGCGCTGCGCGTGGACGCCGTCGCCGAGCCGTACATCCGGTTGCGCGCCATCCGCCATCTGGAAAAGGAGCGCGTAGTCATCTTCGCCGGCGGCACCGGCAACCCTTACTTCACTACTGACTCGGCAGCCGCGCTGCGCGGGGCCGAGGTCAACGCCGATCTGGTCATTAAGGCCACCAAAGTCGATGGCGTCTACCGCGTCGATCCGAAGAAAGACCCGACCGCCGAGCGCTTCGACCACCTGCATTTTGGCGACGTGTTGCGGATGCACCTGGACGTGATGGATATGACGGCGTTTACGCTCTGCCAGGAGAACGCCCTGCCGATTGTCGTGCTCAATATGTGGCAGCCGGGCAGTCTGATGCGCGCGGTGATGGGCGAGGCGGTCGGTACGCTGATTGATTGAGACTCTTGAGAGGCCATTTGAGAAGTCCGGCTATGGAAGAAGTGATTCAAGCTTTTGAGCCAACAACACCGATGCGGTGGCGCTGGTCGTGTTGGCGGACACCTCACCCCCCGTCCCCCTCTCCCGGCTACGCCGGACTATAGCCGCAAGCGGAGAGGGGGT
>DAOTXU010000250.1:0-19898 GCA_034435135.1 Anaerolineae bacterium
AAATAGAAGCACAGCACGCTGTGCCTTGCGACGCCAATATCACGGCAATTTGACACGGAGTTCGGACAAGGGCGGACCTGATTAAGAATGTGTTTGAAAAGGTCGCCCTTGCTTTCCCTCACCCCTCAATCCCCTCTCCCACAAGGGGAGAGGGGACTATGAACCCAGATTTGTGGTATCTTTGCCCCCTCTCCCGTCATACGGGAGAGGGGGTGTCGAGCCGCAGGCGAGACGGGGGTGAGGTAGAGTAAGGCCTTAGCACGGCTAGCTGTTGGCGTAAGTTTGAATCAGTTCATAGATTAAAACTGCCCCTTGAGCAGATCGCTGGATATGATAGCCGGGTAGGGGATTGTGTCAAGCGCGGTTACCTCCCTGACGGCGACAGGTCCGCGAACGGGTCTCTGGCGGGCGTGCGCGGGCGCAGGAACTCGGCGAACCAGCTCAGGTTGGCCGGCAGGTGATCCAGCGTGCGCGCGGCGTCCTGCAACTGGCGGAAGAGCGGCAGCCGGCTGAGCGGTTCCGTGCCGGCCTTGAGTATATTGAGCGTGCGCGCGACCAGGATTGGGTCGGTGCGGAAGCGCGCGCCGGGGCCTTCGCAGAACTGGTGCGCGCGAATGAGGTGGACAATCATGGAGCCGGCGGTGAACCCGAAACCGTTCTCCATGTTGAGGACGGCCATCTCCGCGCCGCTGTAAACCGGTACGCCGGAGATGTTCTTCCTGGGGTCGCGGCACCCCCAGGGGCATTCCTGAATGTCGAGCGCGACGCGCTCAAAGAGCAGGTAGCGCGGCTCAACGATGTAAACAAACATGTCCATCAACGTCCTGGGGTACTCAGTGATGCCGACGGCCTCCAACCCGATGCGCGCTTCGCGTGCGTCCAGGCGCTCTTTGGGGCTGTTCATGAAGACCTCCAGCGCGTCTCCCAACATCCCCCACGTCAGGCCGTGCGCGGCGATCAGCGCATCGTCCTCCGCACGCACATCGTTGAGCCGCTGGCCGGGCAGCAGGAACCCATCGGGCGAGGTGCCGGTGAAACGGTCATCGGGCAAGACCGCCTGCGCCGATGTGGGATAGAGATGCCCTTCCAGTTGTTGCAGAGTCAGGCCGTAAGGTTCGTCGCGCGGGTCAAGGATGTCAACGTCAGTCATCGCGTCCCCCCAGGAACGGTTGCGCTGCTTGCGAAAGACACTCACAGGATACAACAGAAACCCGCTTTGGGAAATAGCGACAGGCGACCCGCGCACACGCCCCCACAGCTCTTAACATTGTCTTTGTCATTTCACAACGCAAATTTTGTTATAATGAGATGGATATTAGCACTGCGCTTCGCTGGAAAGGAGATACTGCTGTGAGAAGAATTGGGGTGTTGCTTCTGCTGGCCGGTTTGCTGCTGGGCGCGCCCCCGACATCCGCCACAACCAACGCCGCCGCCGACATCCTCGCGCTCACCGCGTTGGCGCGCTACTTCCCGGAGGACATGCAGGTCTATGTCGGCCTGCGCACGGACGACGCTTTCATCGCAACGCTAGACGCAATCCTGGCCCGCGTAGGCGCACTGGACCTGTTGGGCTGGGGCGACGCGCCGCTGAGTGTCGTGCTCAACGAGATGGTCAGCATGGCCCTGCGCGACGAGACCGCCACCTTCGAGACGGCGGTCCGCCCCTGGCTGGGCGACGCCGCCGCAGGGGGCATCTCTTACACCGCGCGCGCGATGACGTTTGCCGCCGCCAGGAGCGGTGTAGTTGCCCTCAGCGTCACCGACCGCGCGCGCGCCGAGGCGTTCATCGAAGCGGTAAGCGAGGGCATATACGAGAAAACCCCTGCCGACGACCACACCCTCTTCTCGATAGACGACTACCCTTCCGCCGTCGCCGTCATGGTCTTTGACGAGGCGATGCTCATCGGCCCCCTGGAGGCGTTGCCCGTCGAAGGGTGGCCTGAAGCCACCCTGAGCGACAATCCATCGTTCAACGCCGCCCTCAACCTGCTTCCGATGGATGACTACGATGCCATCGCTTACATCGACGCGCCCGGCATCGCGCGCCAGGTCTACCCCGTGATGCGCAGGGTGGCCGGGCCGCGCCTGGAAAGCGTTGACCTTACACCGTTCATTGACGCCATCGGCCCGCAGGCGTGGGGCTTCACTACTCTGAATGGCCGCGCGCTGACGATGGACGTGGCGCAGGCCGCCGGCGACACCGCCGCGCTCGAAGCGATGGGCCTTGCCGCGCCGCCGCCGGGCGCGCCGGTTGACCTCGGCTTCGCGGCGCGCATCCCCGCCGACGCGCCGCTCGTGGTTCAGGGTGCGGGGTTCGGGACCGCGATTCAGGCGATGCTCGACACCGTGCGTGGGTTCAGCGACTACATGGAGGCCCACGCCATCCCGTTCATCAAGGTAAGCCCGCACGCCCCACGGGTGAACGCGCTGCTGGCACAGGCGAAACTGGCCGACGTGGTGACCTTCATGGAACTGGCTTTCAAGGGCGTTATGGGTCTGGAACTTGAGGACGCGCTCGCCGCGGTGGACGGCGATTTCGCCGCCTTCTTCAGATTCGACCTGGCGCTCCCCGCCGCCGCCGATCCCGCCCGCGTCAAACTGGTCCTTGACGGCGCTTCCGTGTTCGAGGCGACCGATCCGCAGGCGGCTCAGGCTTTGGTGGCGGCCCTGGCCGGCTTTCTGGAGCAGAACGCCATCGACTACGCCGAGGAGACGGTCGGCGACGCGGAGGTGATTGTCCTGCCCGGCTTCCTCGGCGGGCCGCACGCCATGTATCGGATGTTGTTGCCGCAAGACCTGGTGATCGGCGCGAACGACGCGGTCTTCGTCGCCGGGACGCGCGCGGCGGCCACGTTCAGCCTGGCCCCGCCGGCCGGCAGCCTTGCCGAAGACCCGGCTTTTGTCGCCGCGCAGGCCTATCTGCTGGAAGACACAGAAATGCTGTGGTACGTCGGCGTGGGACCGCTCCTGACGTTCGTCGAGAAGACCGCCGCGCTTGACCGCCCCTTGGTCACACGCGCCGCCGAGCACATTGGGGCGGTGTTGCGCCTCTTCGAGAGCGCCGCGATGAGCGCCGTCACTGCCGATAACGGCGATACGGTCACGCGCTTTGTGCTGACCCTTGCCCGGTAAGGAGAAGCGCCCTTGCCTCTCAGCCGAAAGGAGACATCAGGATGTTTACGAAGCTAGCCGTTTTGCTCACCAGTGTGTGCTTGCTGCTGGGCGCGTTACCTCTTCCCGCGTCTGCCGCCCAACTGCCGCCTGTTGCCGCGCTCGCGCGCTACATCCCCGACAGCGCGCCGATCTTCGTCAGTCTCCGCACCGACGACGACTTCATCGACGCGCTGGACGCGCTCCTGGCGCACATCGGACAAAAGCTGCCTGGCGCGCTCCCGGTTGAGTTCTCGCTCACGGACCAGTTGGACCAGGCGGTGCAAGATTTGACCGACGGCGCGGGCGACTTCCTGACCGTGATCCGGCCCTGGTTGGGCGACGCCGCCGCTATCGCTTTCCCCACGCCGCAGGCGCTCATGAGTACGGGCATGACCGGCGCGCCGGACGTGCTGATCGCCGTCAGCGTCACGAACCGCGCGGCGGCGGAGACTTTTCTGGGGACGGTTGTGCCGGCCTCGCAATATGACGTGCAGCACGAGGGCGTCGTCACCCTCTTCGTGTCCAAGACGCCGGGTCGGGAACCCTCATTCGCAGTCCGCGACGACGTGCTGCTGATCGGTTCTAGCCCCCGGATGCTGTCAAGGCCGCCGGAGTCCACCCTGGGCGACAGCGAGGATTTCAACGCGGCGCTGGATCTGCTGCCCGGCGACGATTACAGCGCCCTCGTCTATCTGAACACGCCGGCGCTCACGCAGTCGCTTGCGGGCATGGCGATGAGGGGCGCGGGCGCTGAAATGGCGGCCATGAAGATGTTCCTCGACGCCGCCGGCCCGCAGGTGATCGGTTTCGCCATCGAGGACGACCTTACGTTGATGATGGACACGGCGCAGATGGTGGGCGACACCGGCGCGCTCGAAGAGGCCGGCTTGTGGGTCGTCCCTGACCTCAACCCGGTTGACCTGAGCTTCGCTGCGTACATCCCCGCCGACGCGCCGCTGGTGATGCAGGGCACCGACCTGGGGCCGATGGTGATAATGGAGTTCAAGATGCTGCGCGCGCTCGGCGACTTCATCCAGGCGCACCCGGAGTGGTTCATCGACCCAGACGACCCGGACGCCCGGATGCTCGCCCACTTCAACCTGGGCCATATCGTCACGTTCATCAACCTGGCGTTCGCCGGCCTCACCGGGCTGAACCTGCAAGAGGACGTGCTTGCCTGGATGGAAGGCGACTACGCTGTTTTCCTGCGTATCCTCCCTGACGAGGCGCTTGAGTACACCGCCGACATCGGCTTCGTCACTGAGACCAGCAATCCGGGCGCGACGGAACTGGCAATCAACGCGCTCGGCGAGGCGACGGCGGCATACGAAGTGGAGCGCGCGTTGGAGGTGGTCGGCGAAGCGATTGTGCTGGCGATGCCGGGGCCGATCCGCGCCCTCTATCCGCCGGAGTTCCCGCGCGAGACCCTTTACGCCACCGATAAGCTGGACTTTCTCGTCGGTGGGAACGCCAACGTCGCCGCCATGGGGACGCGCGCCGCGGTGACGTTCAGCCTGTCCCCAACCGACGGCGGTCTGGCGGTCACCCCGGCGTTTGTCGATGCGCAGAAGTACCTGCTCGATGAGGCTGTGATGGTCTGGTACCTGGGTGTTGGGCCGCTGCGCACGCTGGTCGAGCAGAAAATCCTTAAGATGCAAGAGGCCGGCCAGATGATCTACGACATTCAGCAGATATACAGCCTGCTGGCGCTCTTCGACAGCGGCACCATCAGCGGCATCATGACCGACACAGGCGACACGGTTGCCCGCTTCGCGCTGACGCTCGCGCCGTAAACGCTTTGCGCCCGCGCCGCCGAGAGGAAATGAGCGGCAAGGCCCATCGCGGTTCCCGGACAAGGGGCTTAAGCCCCTTGTCCGGGTTGTATTTTTTCCCTTGTCCGCTCAATGCGCGCTGTGCTGCGTTTTTCGCAACCCGCCGACTAAAGTCGGCGGCTAATCGCTGAACAGCGCTGCCAGGATTGCGAATTCGCCCGCGACTTTAGTCGCGGGGGCCGCAAAGTGAACCGATACTCCGGGTTTTTCGATAGGCTTTTCATCCTCTCAGCGGTACACTACGGTAATAGGCATTTTTGGCGCAGGCTGATATAATGTGCCCCGCCTTCAGGGGGAGGACCGACGCGCGGCGCACGTGCGATGAATGAGGCCATATGACGAGAGCAACCCCGGACCAAGAACCGCTTAGCGCATTTAGATGCCCAATCTGTAGCACGCCAGTGGAATTGGGCGCGCAAATCTGCCCCAACTGCGGAGCTAACCTGAGCGAACTCTTGTGGAATTACGGTCCGGAGCATCTCCCGACGCCCATTCCCCAGCCGAAGGAAGAATCGAAAGCTGCCATGCCTGCACCGCCCGCAGCAGAAAGCGAGCCGCCTCACGCGCTCGAAACCGCTGCGCCGCTCCCCACCCAGCCTTTGGCAGGAAGGGTAGAACCGCCCCCTGTAGCGGCTTCTGGACCGCCGACGCCGCCGCACGGCACGCCAATCCCTTCCTTACCACATACCCCACAGCCGCTTGCTGTTGCGGAGCCGCCCGTCGCGGAGGAAGACACCCGCCCGCGTGAACCCGTCAGCCGCGAACCGGTCGAGCGCGGACCGGCGGAGCCGGAGCCGGCTTACGACTATGGGCCTCCTGGCGGGGAACCGCCCGACGAATATTACGATGACGACGAAGAGAGGTTGCCCTCGCTGCCCTGGCGCCCTATCGTGGCCGGGACCATCGTCGCAGCGATTATCCTGATTATCTTCGCGTTGTTGGCCGGCGCCGGCGTCTCTACGCCGACGACGACCGCGCCCACGTCCACGCCGACGAACACGCTTCCGCCTCTCCCTACCGACACGCCGACGCCCACCGACACGCCCACATCTACCCCTACCGAAGTACCCACCACCACGCCGACCGAGACTCTCACGCCCACGCCGGAGTACTGCTGCGTGACCATTCTTGAAGGCGACAGCCTCATCCCGATCATCGGGCGGTGCGGGCACGCGCAGTGGGATGTTGTAGCCCCGACGGTGGTCGCGCTCAACGACCTGACCAGCCAGGACATCCTGCCCCCAGCCGGCAATGAAATCTGCGTGCCCTGGCCCACGCCGGTCGGCGGCGCGCCTGCCGAAGGGCCGCGCCAGGGCAGCGAAGGCGGCGAGGCGGGCGTGCTTCCGACCCAGACAGAAGTGGCAGCGGTCCCAACGCAGACCGCCGCCGTCCCTGCGCCGCTGGAAGCGAGCGCGACCGCCACAAACCCGCCGCCTGCCACCGAGACGCCCATCCCGTCGCCGACCGGCACGCCGGTCCCCCTGTCGCTGGCGGGTGTGGGCGACGCCGCTCAACTGGCGCCCGCCGAGCCTTCGCCGACGGCGACGCCGACGATCTTCGTGCAGGAATACGTCGTACAGGCGGGCGACACCCTCATCGGCATCGCGCTTGGCGCCAACACCGACGTGCAGATGCTCGCCACGCTGAACCCGCAAATCAACTGGTCAACCTGCGACTTCTCCAACCCCGGCGGCGGCCCCGGCTGCAACCCGCCGCTGCTCGCGGAGCAGAAGCTCCTGATCCCCGCCCCCACTTATACACCGACCCTCTCCCCCACGCCTAGCGGCAGCGAGACACCCACCGCCACGCCCACGCCGATGGCCCCGACGTTGCTCAGCCCGGCGGACGGCGCGCGCTTAAGCGCCGACGAAGCCGTGACTCTGCGCTGGCTGCCCATCGGCGTGCTGGCCCCAGACGAAAGCTACCTGGTCCACGTCGAAGACCAGATGACGGGGCGCATCTTCGAGCTATCCACGCGGCGCAGCCAGACCACCCTGCCGCCTGACCAGGCGCAGGTCAATGACGGCCAGGCGCACACGTTCGCGTGGACGGTGGTGGTCGTCCGCGAGGGGGAGACCAGCAGCGTGCTCAGCGGGTCTTACTTCGAGGTGCGGACGTTTGTCTGGGAGCGCCGTTAGCGCGTCACTTGACCCCTGAGAAACCGGGCACCTATTCCCGCCCGAACTCCTTCGCCAATTGCTCGGCGGTGATGTGGATCATCGTCGGGCGGCCATGCGGGCACGTGCGCGGGTTGGCGCAGAACTCAAGGTGGCGGATCAATGCCTGCATTTCGCCTAGTGAGAGCACCTGCCCGGCCTTGATCGCGGCGGTCTTGCACGCGCGCGCGGCCATGCGCTCCTCGACCGTCGCCTGGCCGGGTTTAGCCCCGGCTTCCAGGTCGGCGACGATGAGGCGCAGCGCCTCCGCCGGGTCCTGACTGGCGAGGAGGTCCGGCACCGCGCGGATCAGGTACGTCGTCCCGCCGAATGGCTCCAGCCCGAAGCCAATCGACGCCAGCGCGTCCAGGTTCTCCGCCACCAGCGCCGCGCTGCCCCGGCTCAACTCTACCGTGACGCCCTCCAGCGCCTGCTGCGCGACCGCTCCCTTCGCCGCGCGCTCGGCCATGAACTGCTCGAACAGGATGCGCTCGTGCGCGGCGTGCTGGTCGATCAGGTACAGCCCAACCGGCCCCTCGGCGACAATGTAGCTTGCCCCCACCTGCCCGATCACACGGAGCATGGGCAGCGTGCGCCGGCGCGCGCCGCTCTCGGCGGGAGCGGGCAGGTCGGCGGTGGGGTCGGTGCGGCGGCCCGGCTCGGCCAGCGGCAGGCCGATGGGCATTTGTGTCTCCGTGAAGGGCAGCGCCCGCCGTGGACCCGGCCCGCCGGCTTCGGCCCAGGGTTGCGGCCCGGCGAAAGCCCCCGGCGTGACCGAAACGACTGGAGCCTGATCCAATACCGCGCTGCGCACCGCGCGCTGTAGCGCGGAAAAGACGGCATCCGCGTTGCGGAAACGTACTTCGGCTTTGGCCGGGTGCACGTTGACGTCCACCATCTCCGGCGGCATCTCGATCAGCAGCACGGCGACGGGATAGCGACCCTTGGGCAGCAGCGTGTGATACGCCTGCGCGACGGCGTGGGTCAGGCTGATGTCCTGAATGGGACGCCCGTTGACGAAGAGCCAGATATGCGCGCGGTTGGCGCGGTTCAGCGCCGGCGCGGAGACGAAGCCCGTAACGCGCACCGGCGGCAGGTCGGGGCGGTCCGCGCGCGGCGGCGCATCGACCGGGAGCATCTGTTTGAAATCGCCCACGCCCAGCGCCGCCACCAACACATCATCGAGCCTGCCGCCGCCGTTGGCGCGGAAGACCTCGCGGTTATCCTGTGTCAGCACGAAGCGGATCGAGGGGTAGGCCATCGCGTAGCGCGTGACCATCTCGTCGATGTGGCGGCGCTCAGTGGTTTCTTTCTTCAGGAAATTGAGCCGGGCCGGGGTGTTGTAGAACAGGTTCTCCACCGCGATGATGGTCCCCGCCGGCGCGCCGACCGGGTTCCGGCCCACCACGCGCCCGCCGTGCACACGGATGACCGCGCCGGCGGTCTCGTCGCGGGCGCGCGTGGTGAGCGTGACCTGGCTCACCGCCGCGATGGAGGCGAGCGCCTCGCCGCGAAAGCCGAGCGACGTGATGTGTTGCAGGTCTTCGGCGGATTGCAGCTTGCTCGTGGCATGGCGCGCGAAGGCGAGTTCGACCTCGGCGGCGGGGATGCCGCACCCGTCGTCGGACACGCGGATGAGGCGGCGGCCCCCGCCCTCGACCTCAACGCCGACGCTGCCCGCGCCGGCGTCGATGGCGTTCTCGACCAACTCCTTGACGACCGAGGCAGGCCGCTCGACCACTTCGCCGGCGGCGATCTTGGCGACGACGCTTTCGGGCAGCAGGTGAATGGGCATGGCTGACCCTGTGCAACGCTACAACGTTGCGCAGAGTTTACCGCACTGCGCGCCCGCCGTCGATCAGGTGTTCGCCTTAAGCACTCCAGACAGAGAGCGTAAGCCCCGTCGCCGCCGCCGCGCTCGCGCCGGAGGCGGTGCAGTTCCCCGGCATCCGCTACGAGACCGCGATGGGGCAGTAGTTGCGTATCCGCAGTAGTCCCTACATGGAAGTGCACAAATCTGGCAACGCGGGCAGCTCTCCCACGCGCTCGACCAGAAACGCCTGCAACCCCGCCGGCCTGAAGTTGAGCGCGCGCAACGCCGCCGGATCAAGCGCGACTTCGTAGGGGATATACTGCCCCCGGCCCGGATCGCCGAACTCCGGGCCGGCCCGCGCGCTCAGGTCGTAGCTGATAAGGCGGCAGAGGAAAACGTGCTGGCGGTGAATCCTGCCGTCGGTGTCCACGTCGTCCCACGTGAACACGAGCCTGAGCACCGCGACCTGTGCGCCCAACTCCTCGAACACCTCGCGCTTCAGCGCCGCCTCAAGGCTCGCGTCCCCTGGCTCGACGCCGCCGCCCGGCGCGGTCCAGTAGACGGGCACGCCGGGGCGGATCCGCTGGACGAGCAGGAGCGTGCCGTGATCGGTGAGGAGCAGCGCCCGGACGCGCGATTTGACAGGGAACTGATTCAAACTTACCCAACCGGTGGCCGTGCTAAGGCCTTTCTCTACCTCACCACCGTCTCGCCTGTGGCTCGACACCCCCTCTCCGCTTGCGGCTATAGTCCGGCGTAGCCGGGAGAGGGGGACGGGGGTGAGGTCGCCCGCAAACACGACAAGCACCACAAGCACCGGGGTCGTTGGCTCAAAAGCTTGAATCACTTCGATGCCAAAAGCTTCGAGAATGGGCGCGCGTCACGCCCTTTCAAACTGAATGCGCCCTTCGGTGAGCAGGGACTCAAAGTGCGCGATGGTCGCGCGGATCCCCTCCTCCAGCGGGGTCTCGTAAACGCGCGCAAAATGGCGCTTGAGTGCGCTATCGTCGCAGCCTTCGGGCAGCGGCAGCGGCTTGTCCGTGAACGTGATCGCCGCCCCCGGCGTGATGCGCTGGATGATCGCGATGACCTCCTTGATGGCGACTGGCTCGGTCCCCATGTTAAACACATACGCGCCGTCGAGCGGGTGCAGCGCCGCCTCGATGAATTGCCGCGCGGTGTCGGAGGCGTAGTGAAACTGGTTCTTGCCGCCATAGTCGATGTGATACGGCTGCCCGGCGGCGGCGGCGAGCATCGCCTTGGTCGGGCCGCTGGTGAGGCCCTGGTCGCGCCCGACGCCGTACACCGTGTAGGGTCGCAGCGCGGTGCTGGTGATTCCATAATCCTGCCAGTAAATGCGCGCCGTGCCCTCGTTGGCCTGCTTGTAGACGCCGTACAGGTTACGCGGCAGGAGCGGCGCGCCAGGCGCGATCAATCCCGGCGGGTAATCCTCCGGCGCGCCGTAGACGGCAATCGACGAGGCATAGGTGATGTGCTTCAGCCCGGCCTGGCGCGCCGCCTCGAAGATGTTCACCGTGCCGACGACGTTCACCTGCGCGCCCTTGACCGGGTCGGCCCGGCAGAACGGCACCTGCAACGCCCCCAGGTGGATGATGTGCGTCACCCCATGCGCCTGAAGCGCCCCCAGCACCTGCCCCAAGTCAGTCAGGTCGCCGTGCACGAAAGTGATCGCGCTCTGCTTGTCGCGGGCCATCAGCCAGTTGAGCCGGTGTCGGTCGTCGCTGATGTCAAAACTCACTGCGCGCCGACCCTGCTCGACAAGGTGATACAGCGTCCACGCGCCGATGCAGCCCATTGCGCCGGTCACCAGGATCGTCTCTTGTCGGTGCGCGGCCACGTCCTTCATCCTTTCGCAGCCCCCACGAAGCGTTATGGCGGGCGGCGCTATTTCAGGAAGTCTTCCCGAATCGGGTGGAAGGCATCGACCAGCCGGGCGTGCGGGGTCAAAACCTGGATGCAGTGTGGGACATTCGGCGGCACGGTGAACATGTCGCCCGGCCTCAGGCGCGTCGGCGCGCCGTCCAGGAAGAAGATGATCTCCCCCGACTCGACATACGAGACCTGCTCATGCGGGTGCGAATGCGGCGGGTCCGGCGCGGAGGCCGGCCCGTCGTCAAAGTCGAACACAACCACCATCAGGCGATCGGTGTGCGCGAGGTAGCGCTTGCGCCCCTCGGCGATCACCTCCGGCGTCACCTCATCTTGCTTGATTGTGCCCATCTTGCTCTCCATAGGGAAAGAGAAAAGGCGCCCCTGAGACACGGAGAGCACAGAGAGGATTTCACAAGTTCGCTCTGCGTCCTTTGCGTCTCTGGGGTTCAGGATGATCTCAGCGCGTCAGCCACGCCCCATCTACGGGCACAATGGCGCCGTGCACGTAGTCTGAGGCTGCCGAGGCGAGAAACACTACGATGCCTTTCAGGTCCTCCGGCGTGCCCCACCGCCCCGCCGGGATGCGCTCCAGGATCGCCTTGCTGCGGGCAGGGTCGGCGCGCAGGGGCGCGGTGTTCTCGGTCGCCATGTAGCCGGGCGCGATGGCGTTGACATTGATGTGATGTTGCGCCCACTCGTTGGCGAGCGCGCGCGTCACGCCGGCGACGCCGTGCTTGGAGGCGGTGTAGGCCGGCACCAGGATGCCGCCCTGGAAGGTGAGCGCCGACGCGATGTTGATGATTTTGCCGCCGCCCTGCGCCATCATGACGCGCGCCGCCGCCTGCGCGAGGAAGAACAGCGCCTTCAGGTTGATGTGCAGCACGGCGTCCCAATCCTCTTCGCTGTAGTCAACGGCAGGGGCGCGGCGGATGATGCCGGCGTTGTTGACCACGATGTCCAGCCGGCCCATCTCCGCGACGATCTGCTGGACCGCCTGGTTCAACTGTTCGACCGATGCCGCGAGCAAATCGCATTGGATGTAGCTGAAGCGCCGTCCCAGGGCGAGGACCTGTTCACAGGTTTCATTGCAGCCGGCGGTGCGGTCGAGGCCGACGATGTCCGCGCCGGCCTCCGCCAGCCCGACCGCCATACCCTGACCGAGGCCCTGGCTGGCCCCGGTGACCAGCGCGACCCTGCCATCGAGTCGAAACGCATCCAGGAGACCCATCGCGCTCAGTGCCCCAGTTGGCGGAGCATCGGCTCGGCCTTCTGCACCCAGCCGGCTTCGGGGTCGAGCGCGACCGCCTGCGTGCGGTGCTCGCCGGCCAGGCACCACAGGTAGTACGACGTGTACCCCGGCGCGCCGACGTAGGTGTGGTAGCCGTGCGGGATCATGAGGATGGTGTTGTTGCGCACGGTGTAGTTGACCTCGTAGCCTGCGCCGTCGTAGTGGCGGACGATGCCGAACCCGTCAGGAGGGTTGACCCTGAAGAAGTACATCTCCTCGTGGTAGGCTTCTTTGGGAACGTTGTCCTCTTCGTGCTTGTGCGGCGGGTAGGTGCTCCAGTTGCCGCTGGGGGTGTAGGTCTCACCGACGATCAGCCGCCGCGCGGGCAGGTCGGGCTGGCCGGCGGCGGTGAGAATCTGGTGGTAGTTGCGGGTGAAGTTGGCCGCGCCCCACACGCCGGTCGTCACCTGGTCAGGCGTGATGACGTAAGGGGCGGTCTTCAGGTCGCTGGGCGCGCTGCACAGGCCAACCTCCGCCGCGCCCTCGCCTTTGATTTTGTAGGTCACGCCGGCGGGAAGATAAACTGCGTGCGGCTTGCCGGTGAACACATTCGGGCGACCGCCTACCTTATCGAAGCGTTTGCCCTCAACGGTAATAGTCACCCTGCCGCCCAGGATCACCGCCACCACCTCGCGGTCGCCCGTCGCGGCGCTGAACGACTCGCCGGCCGGCAAGGCCAGCAGGTGGAAGTCCAGCAGCTTACACGGGTTGTGAGGAAGGGCATTAAGGCCCGGCTCCGTTTCGACTGCGGCGAAATACTCAGGCATGTTGGTTTCTCCGTATGAACTAAGCGCATTTACGGGCGCTGCTCTGGCTCTCTATAAGGATAACACTGGAACCGCACACGGCAACTGTTTTGGCGACTGCCCTCTCGCACGTGCCCGCCCCTGGGAACGTTACCCCTGGCCGCAAACTTGCTATCCTTATCGGTGTTAGTGAAAAAGGTGTACAATGAAGTTAAGTACGAACTGATTCAAACTTACGCCAACAGCTGGCCGTGCTAAAGCCTTTCTCTACCTCACCCCCGTCTCGCCTGCGGCTCGACATCCCCTCTCCGCTTGCGGCTATAGTCCGGCGTAGCCGGGAGAGGGGGACGGGGGGTGGGGTGTCCGCCAACACGACAAGCGCCACACGCACCGCGGTCGTTGGCTCAAAAGCTTGAATCACTTCTATTCTTCTATACCCTATGCCGCGAAGGTGCACGACTTGAAACTATGACAGACGAAACGACGCAGGCGACCCGACGCGCTCCAGAAGACGCCCCTGTTAACCGGGTCCCGCGAACCATCCTCACCCTGGCGGTTTTGGCGAGCGTGGTGACCGCTGGCTGCCTCCTGACGCTGGCGGTGTTTGCCGGCCTGATGAGCGGTGGCGGCCTGTTCAGACTGCCCCCAACCCCCACGCTCGAAGGCGTCCCCGCCGCGCCCGAAGCCGCACGGCAGCCGGAACCCGCCCCGCCTGGAGAAATCGTCTCGCCGGTGGTTGTGGTCATAGCGCCGCTGGAGGGCGCTTCCGTCCCCCCCGCCGGCTTCACCATCGGCGGGTTAGTCAGCGAAACCGACTACCGCAACGTGAGGATTGTCGTCCGCGACGTTGCCGGGAACACCCTCGACCAGAACGTCGTTTCCGCCGACGTCAGCGGCGCGTTCGAGTATTTCGCCAAGTCCACTTTTACCTACTCCGCGCCCACCTGGGGGCAGATCGAAGTCAACCTGTTAGACAATCAAAACAACATTGTCGCCTCGGAGACGGTGGACATCTCCCTGGCGTCCGGTGGCGCGCCCACGCCTACTCCCATCCCGATCCTATCCGGGGACAAGGGTGAAGTGGCGGCTGTCGGCGCGGGGGTTATATACTACCCCGCTGGCGCTTACATCACTACCCCCGACCCCGGCGCGCGAGTCACTTTCCCGATTCACATCGCCGGCTACCTCCAAACGTCGCAGAACGGAGTAGACCTGGAGTTCAGGTTTGAGTACACCGACCAGCCCGGCGTCCTCGTCGCACGCGCAACTCAAAAAACGGTCCTTTGGGGTCAAATCAACGTCTTTATCATCAGCCTCGACATTGACGGCAGAATCAACGCCCATCCCGAAACGGATAGGCCGGGCGTCCTGACCATCTGGCATGGCGGCAGCGAGCTGGCCCGGCGCTATGTGACGGTGGTCGGTCGGCAGCGCTCAAAAGAGGTCCAGGTCGTCTTCCGTGATAGCGTGGGCAATCTGGCGTCTGTGCCGCGCCGCGTGCCGTTCTACGGCGGCTCCAACGACGCGCTCAACGAACTGTTCTGGGGGCCGTCCACCCAAGAAGGCGGCTACATAACGGCCATACCCAACCCGGACGCCGTTCGCGCGTACCTCAATGAGTACGACTGGAATCCCTTGAACGCCATCGTCCACGTCCGCTCCTCGCACACGAGCGGCGGCGTAGTCACCCTGGTCCTCAGCCACAACATCCGCGCCGCCAACAGCGCCCAACCGGACCGGGCTGCCGAACAAATCTGCCGCACAGTGTTCCAGTTCCCGAACATCAAACAGGTGGTCATGATTCTTGAAGATGACCGCTCCCAATGGCAAAGCCAAAACCAGGCCTGTTCCACGTTGCCCCTGCCTTCGACCAGCGCACCTCTGCCCCCGACGGCGATTCCCCCCGGCCCGGTGGAGGTGACCATCACCGAGCCGGGAGAGGGCGTGCAGGTCGGCGTGCAATTCCGCGTTGCTGGCACGGCTACTGTGCCGCAGGTGGGCGACAAGATCATCGTGCAACTGACCATAGCCACCCCGGAGCCGCGATCGCTGTTCTATGAGGTCACCAGCGTTGTTGGGGCTGCGCCGGGGCAGGTGGGCACTTACGCGATAGACGTCTCCTACGAACCGCCCGCGCAGCCCGTGCAGGGCACCCTGAGCGTGACCTACCTCAACGCTGCCAATCAACCGCTCAAACAGGCCGTGCGTACTATCACCCTGACGAGCGCGACGCCGCCGCCCGCCGGATAACCGCGCGCAGAGTCCCCACGCGCCCCGGCGACCGTGTTATAATCAAGCGGTTGATAAAGACGTTAGAGGGCGAGGCGAGGAAGTATAACAATGACGCAACAACTGGCGCAGATTGGCTCACGGCAGGCGCAGCAAACCGGCGCGGCCCCACCCCTCGGCTCGCGGGGGATGTGGTCGCCGCCGTCGATGAGTTCAGTTGAAGATACCGGCCTGAATCTCATCACGATCTCCGACTTGGCTACCAAAGTGTTGTATTTCGGCGGCCTGATGACCGGTTTCCGCGTCGCCGAGATCGTCAAACTGCCGTTTACCGGCGTCATCGACCGGACGCTGGAGTTCCTCAAACGCGAGAAGCTCGTCGAGGTCAAGGGCAGCGGCGGCCTGGGCGAGGGCGCGTGGCAGTACATGCTCTCGGTTAAGGGCAACGAGAAGGCGCGCGAGGCGCTGGAGCGCTCCCAGTACGCCGGCCCCTGTCCGGTCCCGTTACAACAGTACATCGAAGCGATGCTCGCCCAAAACCAGACCATGCTCTCGGTGGGGCCGGAGGCGCTCAGGAAGGCGGTCTCGCATCTCACCGTCACCGAAGACATGTTGGGGCGCATCGGCCCGGCGATCAACTCCGGGCGCTCGATCTTCCTGTACGGCCCGCCCGGCAACGGCAAGACCACCATCGCCGAAGCCGTGGGACGCATGGTGCTGGGGCGTGACATCTGGATCCCCTACGCGATAGACATCGACGGGCAGATCGTGCGTGTCTTCGACAACGTGAACCACGAACTGCTGGAAACCGCCGACGTCACCGACACCGGCTCGCTGCCGCGCACGACCGGCCTCCGCCCCGACCCGCGCTGGGTGCGCATCCGCCGCCCGGTCATCATCGTGGGCGGCGAGTTGACCATGGAGGGCCTGGACCTGGTGTGGGACGACACCAACCGCTACTACGAAGCGCCCTACCAGGTCAAGGCCAACGGCGGCATGTTCCTCATCGACGACTTTGGCCGCCAGCAGGTGCGCCCACGCGACCTGCTCAACCGCTGGATCGTGCCGCTGGAAAAGCAGGTCGATTACCTGACCCTGCACACCGGGCGCAAGATCGAGCTGCCGTTCTTTGTGTTGGTCGTTTTTTCCACCAACATCGAGCCGAGCGACCTGGTGGACGAGGCTTTCCTGCGTCGCATCCGCCACAAGATTGAGGTCAGCGACCCGTCGTTTGAGCAGTACCGCACCATCTTCAAGAACGTGTGCTCGGCCAAGCACATCCCCTATGACGAGGAAGTCCTGAAGCACCTCATCAAGAAATGGTACATCGACGCCAACCGCAACCTGCGCTGCGTTCACCCGCGCGACCTGATCGACCAGATCATCGACATCTCCAAGTACCTGAACCAGCCGCCCCGGATGTCGAACGAGATGATCGACCGGGCCGCCTCCGCCTACTTTGTTGATCTTTGACCGTCAATCAGTGGACAGGGGGCTTAAGCCCCCTGTCCTGTGCGGCGGCAATTTGCCGACCTGAAAACCCAAAATGAGGAGAGTCCATGCTCCCACTGGAACATCTTTACCAGGGCCGCACCCTCAACCTGGCGCACCGGGGTGCGCGCGAGGTCGCGCCGGAGAACACCCTGCCGGCTTTTGAGCGCGCCATGCAGATGGGCGCGGACGGCTTTGAATTGGACGTGCAGCTCACTTTTGACGATGTCCCTGTCATCCTTCACAGCAAGACGATTGATGAGACGACCGACGGCTCCGGCCTCCCCGGCGAATATACGCTCGAACAGCTCAAAGCGTTCGACGCCGGCGCGCACTTCGACCGCGAGTTCGCCGGGACGCGCATTCCGACCCTGGGCGAGGTGTTTGAAACGTTCCCCGGCGCCATCGTCAACGTCGAACTCAAGCTCTTCACCGCCAGCGACGTGGGGTTGGAGCGCGCCGTCGCGGACGTGATCCGCAAACACGGCGCTGAGCAGCGCGTCATCGTCTCGTCGTTCAACCCGTTTTGCCTGCGACGGCTGCGCAGGATCGCGCCGGACCTCCCAATCGGCTACCTGACCGCGCCTGACGTTGGCTTTGTCCTGCGCAAAGGGCTGCTCCTGATCGGCGTGAAGCGCGAGGCCGTCCACCCTGAGTACACCGAAGTGAACGAACGGTATATGGCGCGGGCGCGTCAGAAGCAATATCGGGTCAACACGTGGACGGTCAACGAGACTGAGGACATGCGCCGGATGCTCGACCTGGGCGTGGACGCCATCATCACCGACCACCCGGATGTGCTCAAGTCGGTTATGGAGGGCAAGAAGTAGTGCTGCAACCAGGTAGCGCCTGAAAGGAGAAAAGTCATGAAAACTGACATAACCGAACAGGTCGCTTTGGCCCGTATAGAAGAAGCTCCTACTGCAACAGAAACAAGAAGAGTAGCCCATGTCCAAACGCCTCATCGTCAACGCCGATGACCTCGGACTCAGCCCCGGCGTCAACCGCGGCATCAGCGAAGCGCACACGCGCGGCATCGTCACCTCCACCACCGTGATGATTAACCTGCCCGACGCGCCCGCCGGCCTGGAAATGGTCGCTGAGCACGCCTTCGACCTCGGCGTGGGGCTGCATCTCAACCTCACCCATGGGCAGCCCGTCAGTCCGCCGGACACTGTGCGCAGCCTGGTCGATGACGCGGGGCGCTTCTACCCCATACGCCAATGGCCCGCCGTCTACGCGCAGTTCAACGCTGAGGAAATGGCGCGCGAACTGCGTGCGCAGGTCTATCGCTTCATCGAACTGACCGGCCACCCCCCGGATCACCTCGACTCGCATCACGGCGTCACGTCGCTGCACCCCTTCGCCATGCGCGCCATGCTCGACCTGGCCGCCGAGTACAACATCCCCATCCGCAACCCCGGCGCCTCGCTGCCCCCGGAACAGGCCATGCACGCGGTCCAGTCCTTCTTTCCCGGCGCGCCGGAGAGCGCCGCCCGCGCCGTGTATGAGCGGCTGCTCGCAGTGTGGGCAGAAGGCCCGCAACCGCGCCACCCGGAGCACATGTGTGGCGAGTTTTACGACGATGGTGCCACCCTCGGCGACTTGCTCGTGATCCTGACCAACCTGGAGCCAGGCGCGACTGAGATCATGTGCCACCCCGGCTATGCCGGCGGGCTGACCGAGGGTTACGCCGCGCAGCGTGAAATCGAACTTGCTGCGCTTACGCATCCCAGCGTCAGAGAGGTCGTCGTCAGCGAGCAAATTAAGTTGATCTCGTTTGCGGCGTTGTAGGGACGGCGGGCAGAGAGTCACGTCGGGGCGACCTATCGTGCCGCCCCGGTTCCTTTACAGTTTGACCACGCGCGCCTTGCCGTTGTGCTTGCTCGTCGCGTTGCGTGTGTCTACGATCAGGCGAGCGTTGTCCACCACCCACTGCCAGTCGTACTTGCGGTGGTCGGTGACGATGACCACACAGTCAGCCCCGCTCAACCATTCGGCGGTCAACTCCACCGACTGCATGACGTTGCCGTTTTCGAGCCGGATCGACGGCGCGTAGGGGTCGTGATAGCTCACCAGCGCGCCGCGCTCCTGCAACAAATGGATGATGTCGAGCGCGGGGCTTTCGCGCACGTCGTCGATGTCGCGCTTGTACGCCACGCCGAGGATGGCGATGCGCGCCCCCCGTACCGCCTTCATCTCGTCGTTGAGCGCGTCGGTCACGCGCCCGATGACAAAGCGCGGCATGTAGGCGTTGATCTCAGCAGCCAGTTCGATGAAGCGGGCGTAGTAGTTAAGCGCCTTGAGCTTCCACGAGAGGTACAGCGGGTCGATGGGGATGCAATGCCCGCCCAGGCCCGGCCCCGGATAGAAGGGCATGAAGCCAAAGGGCTTGGTCGCCGCCGCCTCGATGATCTCCCACACATCCAGGCCCAGCCGGTCGCACATGAGCGCCACCTCGTTGACCATGCCGATGTTGACCGAGCGAAAGGTGTTTTCCAGCAGCTTGACCATCTCCGCCGCTGTCGGCGATGACACCGGCACCACGCGGTCCACGGCCTTGCTGTAGAGCGCGGTCGCCACTTCGTTGCAGGCCGGCGTCATCCCGCCGATCACTTTAGGTGTGTTGCGCGTGCCGTACTTCGGGTTGCCGGGGTCCACCCGCTCCGGCGAGAAGGCGATAAAGACATCCTCGCCCACCTTGAGGCCGTTCTTGACCATGCGCGGCAGGATGATCTCCTCGGTGGTGCCGGGGTAAGTGGTGCTCTCCAGCACGATGAGCAGCCCCGGATGGACGACCTCGGCGATGGCGTCGGTGGCGTTGATGATAAACGAGAGGTCGGGGTCGCGGGTCTTGCGCAGCGGCGTGGGCACGCAAATGCTGATCGCGTCCACGTCGGCGAGCGCGCCATAATCGGCGGCGGCGCGCAGCCGCTCCGCCGAGACGAGTTCGGCGACGGCCTCGTCAGGCACGTCCTGGACGTAGCTGCGCCCGCCGTTGAGCATTTTCACCTTCTCGGCGCTGACGTCAACGCCCAGCACGCGGTAGCCGGCGCGGCCAAACTCGACCGCCAGGGGCAGCCCCACGTAGCCCAACCCCACCACGCCAACCTGGGCGGTGCGGTCTTCGATGCGGCTGAGTAATTGCGTCTTGTACATTTCCCGCTTCTTTCCTGGTGGCTGTCTCCCGCTTGGGCGTTGATACGGATCGGTCAGGCTGTGCGAGACCTGAAAATGTTGGCGCTTGTCTTACCTCACCCCCCTGACCCCCTCTCCATAAATGGAGAGGGGGGAAGC
>DAOTXU010000251.1:0-3530 GCA_034435135.1 Anaerolineae bacterium
AAACATACCACTCCTGTTTGCTCACCAGCTTCAACTCCGCAGCCCCTTCAAGAGGTGGCAGCGCCAACGGTTCCTTGCTCATCATATAACGCACGTTGAGTAGAATGAAAGTTGTCGCGCGAGGATCAGTAACAGAGTTCATGAAGAGGCTATATTTGTATATGCCTAAGGGGTCGTATCCAGACAGTTCATAATAATCCAGCATGGAGGCGTAATTAAGCGCGGTATGGGGGGGTGTCCAGATGGAAACCCGGTACGACGGATCGCCGCCTGGTCCGATGGTTTTTTCAAGTGAGGGCCACGGCTCCGGGATCTGGACCGGCGCCAGTTGAATCAGCGGCAAATCCGCCCGCCACAGGTCCAACAGCACCAGGCCGATGATGAGCGCTGCCATCCAGGGCGATGTCTGCCTGTGTTCGCTCCATAACCACAGTATTACACTCAACGCGGCGCTGACTAAAGCCGCCAGGATCAGCGCGTTGCTCATTTGCCACAACTGCTTTGCGCCGGCGCCTGGCTGCCCGATGGTGAACACCAGCAGCGCTAGCGCAACGAGGCCAAGAGACCCCCAGGCCGTCACGCGCACCCAGATGCGTAGCTCTGCCTGGCGCTCCTCCGGTTGAGCGCGTTGGAGCCAACTGAGCGTCAGGCCGGCCAGGCCGGCCAACGCCAGGACTATCAGTAACCCGGCTCGTCCCGGCGCGCGTGTGAGGTCGAAAAACGGTAACCACCAGTACATCAGAGTGAACAGCCCGCCGGTGTTGCCCAGGCTGGATATAACCCCCAGCGCCCCCAGCCCCAGAAACAACCCTGTCGCTGGCAGGCGCTTGCGCAGCGCAACCACCGCTCCCATCAGCGGGAAGAGGCTGGCGTAGAACGCCAGCTCGTGGAAGTTCTCAGCGCCCCAGTAATCGCCAAGCTGTACGTTGCCGAAAAAGTCGGCTATCGCTGCCGTCACCAACTGAGCCGGAGCCATCGCGTACTTGTTGCCCGCCACCTCAACCGTGAAACGCGACCGTGAGACGAGTTGGATCGATTCAAAAGAAGGGAGCAAGAGCACCGCTGCCAACGCGCCGGCAGCCAACCCCATCACCAACATTTGCCGGGTGGGGATTTTGAACTGCCGCCGGGTCAACATTTCATATAGCCAGAATCCAACCACGCCCAGGACCGGGTACACCAGCGTGGTCGGATGTCCGGCGAGCACCGCGAGCGCCATAGTCGCGCCCGCCAACGCCGCTGCAGACCAATGTCCTCGCTGTACAGCCCACCGATAACTTGCCAACACCCAGGGCAGCCAGCAGGAGACGAGCAACAGCGTGTAGTGACCGGCCCATATCCGCGCCGCCATATACTCGCTGAACATAAAGACGACCCCCGCCAGCAGCGAGCCTAGCCGGGTGCCGCCGAACAAGCGCAGCAGAGTGACCATCCCTATCCCGGCAAGCCAGACGTGGAAGACCGTGCTCAGCGCCAACGCCACGTTGACCGGCAGCGCCAGGATCAGCCAGGTGGCCGGGTAGAAAAGCCCCAGTTGAGGGTTAGCGACGTTGGAATAGCCGCTAAACTGGTGGGGGTTCCACAACGGAAACTCGCCCCCGCGAACCGATTGCGCAATGTAGCTGAGGTAGGGATAAAACCAGTTGATTGTATCGTTACCGCCACTTAACAAATGCTGCTCTATCTCCGACAACCGGGGTCCTATCAGGATCACACACAACACGGCCAGGGTCAGCGGCGTCAACCAACGGCGCCGGTCAAGCGTCTCTTCTATAATGTCCATGACAGTCTGTACCCCGTGTGATCGGTGAGGCGGATCCGCATGTAGCCCGTTACTAAACGTTCGGCCTTACAGCCCGTAAATCTCGCCGTACTTGGCGCGCAGGTACGCCATATACGCGCGCGCGTTCATCGGCTCGCCGGTAGCGCGCCTGACCAATTCAGCGGGCATGTACTTGCGCCCGTGCCGGTGCACGTGTTCGCGCATCCATCCCAGCAACGCGCCGAACTCGCCACGCGCGATCTGATCGGGGATGTCGGGGATGTCAGCGACCGCTTTCGCGTAAAGCTGCGCCGAGAGCAGGTTGCCCAGCGAATACGTGGGGAAGTAGCCGATATACCCGCTCGCCCAGTGGACATCCTGCAAAATGCCCTGCGCGTCGTCCGGGGGGCGGATGCCCAACAGTTCGTGCATCTTTTCGTTCCACGCGGCGGGCGCGTCGGCGACTTTGAGGTCGCCGTCGAGCAGGGCGTTCTCCAGTTCAAAACGGAGCATGATGTGCAGGTTGTAGGTCAGTTCGTCGGCCTCGACGCGGATGAGCGACGGCGACACCTTGTTGACCGCCCGGTAGAAGGTCTCCAGGTCCACGCGCCCTAACTGTTTGGGAAATGCGGCTTGCAGGCGCGGGTAGTAATGCGCCCAGAATCCCCGGCTCCGTCCTACGATGTTCTCCCATAGGCGCGACTGGCTCTCGTGCACGCCCAGCGACGCGCCGTCCGCGAGGATGTTGCCCTCCAGCGCTGCGTCCAACCCCTGGTCATACATCGCGTGGCCGGCCTCGTGCAGGGTGGCGAACAGCGCCGGCGAGAGCCACTTTGGATCGAAGCGGGTGGTGATACGCACGTCGTCAATAGAAAACGACGTGGTGAACGGGTGCGCGGACCGATCCTGCCGTCCGCGCGCGAAGTCGTAACCGAAGTCGCGGATCACTTCCTCACCGAAGCGCCACTGTCTCTCCACGTCGTAATCCTGGTAAAGCGCCGAGTCGTCCACCCGGTCGCCGTGCGCGAGCACCTGCTGCACCAGGGGGACAAGCTCGGCTTTGAGCGCATCGAAGATGGCGCGCACCTCGGCGGTCTTCATGCCCGGTTCGTACTGGTCCAGCAGGGCATCGTATGGGCAGTCTTTGTAGCCCAGACATTCGGCCTGCTGAAGGCTCAGTTTGACAATTCTCTCCAGCCAGTGCGCGAAGGTGGGATAGTCGTTCTTTGCGCGCGCTTCTTCCCAGACATTATGCGCCTCGGCGGTAACCTGTGCGAACTCGGCCACCAGCGCAGTGGGAAGCCTGGTCTTCTGATCGTAATCGCAGCGGGCCATGCGCACGAGCGCGGCGTCGTCGCTGTCGTAATCCAGCCCGGCGACTTCATCTTCAGCCGCCGCGAGCAGGTCGCCTGTCTCCTCGCTGGTGAGAATCTCGTGCGCAATCTTGCTTACGGTGGCGATCTGACGGGCGCGCTCATGTGCGCCGCCTCTCGGCATGAAGGTTTGCTGATCCCACGAAAGCACCGATTTGGCGCGGTCCAGGTTGGTGTATTCGGCGAGCCTGGCTTTGAGTTGTTCGAGTTTCGTGTTCATTGTTCCTCGTCTAAAGGTATTCTTAAATCGGAGCGGGTCTCAGCCTTCCCCTGATCGCCCGTCACTTTCGCGCCGCGACGTCTAGCTCCCCCAGAAACCTAGCTACCGGACATCGGACAGTTGTTCTATGGTTTTTGCTCGTCGGTCTTGGGTTTACCTCCCCCCGGTTGGGCGG
>DAOTXU010000252.1:0-2553 GCA_034435135.1 Anaerolineae bacterium
TGACGCTGGCGCTGCTCACCTGGGACGACTTCTTCGACCTGTTTCACCGCTTGTTCTTTGAAAGCGGTACCTGGCGCTTTTACATCGACGACACGCTCATCCGCCTGTACCCGGAGAAGTTCTGGTTCGACGCGGCGCTCCTTGTCGGCCTGCTGACCGCGCTCGGCGCGGCGCTGCTGGTGATCGCGGGGCGATGGTGGCGGCCCAGGCAGTTAAACCACGAATAACACGGATAACACTAATCCAGCTTCTTCATTCGTGTAATCCGTGTTATTCGTGGTTCAACCTTGCTGTACCTGTTACAATTGCACACCATGAGAGAGACCCAGGCCATCGTCGAGCGGGTGGTGCGCGTGAGCGCGACGCTCGCCCGCATCGAAGTCGCCAGCGACTTCGCGCCCGGCAGCATCCAGCCGGGGCAATATCTGCTCGCGCGCCCCCGCGATAGCTGGGAGCCGTACCTGCGCGAGCGCTGGCAGCCGGTGCGCTTCAGCGATGGGCTGCTCGTGGTGGACCGGCAGATCGAGGCCTACGACGCGCCGGGCCAGGTCGTGAGCCTGCTGGGGCCGTGCGGCCAGCCCGTGCCGCTACGACGGGAGGCGCAGAACCTCCTGCTCATCGCGCAGGACGCCGCGCCCTCGCCGCTGGTCGCGCTGGCGACGCAGGCGGTGGAGCAGGGCCGCGCGGTGACGCTGGTGCTCGGCGGCGAGGCGGGGCGCTACCCGCTCGACGCGCTGCCGCTGGAGGTCGAGGTGCTGCACGCCGACAAAGACTGGAAGTGGCCCGCGCAGGTAGACGCCATCAACTGGGCCGAGCAGGTGGTCGCGCTCGCCTCAGCCCCAATGGAGGGCGGGTTCTACGCGCGGCTGTGGGGGACCATCAACCAGGTGCGCCTCTACGTGCCGGAGCAGTTCGCGTTCGGTCTCTTCCTGCCGCCGACCCCGTGCGGCGTCGGCGCGTGCCGGGCGTGCCTGGTGCGCGGGCGGCGCAGGGATTTTCTCGCGTGCACCGAAGGCCCGGCGCTGGACTTGAGTAAGCTGACGTTAGAATAGCGGAGACAGAAATTAACCACGAATAACGCCAATGAGAAATTTCTGGTGTTTTCTCTTGTATTTTATACTATCTACTGAATGTAAATAATGATTATCCCAATATGAGTCTTCATTCGTGTTAGTAGTGTTATTCGTGGTTAAATCTGATTCTTCATTCTTCAAGGAAAAAGGATGATACAATCGCTGGTCTTTTTCGGGGCGCACCCCGACGACGAAACCATGCTCATCGGCGGGACGCTGGCGATGCTGGCGAGCCGGGGCGTTCGTGTCCATATCGTGTGCGCGACGCGCGGCGAGGGCGGCGAGATCGACCCGGCGTGCGACGCGACGCGCGAGACCCTCGGCGCGGTGCGCGAGGCCGAACTCCGGTGCGCCGCCCGCGCTCTCGGCGCGGCGAGCGTGGACATCCTCGGCTACGTGGACCCGCTCATCGGCGAGGATGAGGCGCTGTTCCCCTTCGAGGTCGACTTTGACACGCTGACCCGGCAAATCGCCGACCTGTGCCGTCGCTACGAGGCCGATGTCGTGCTCACGCACGGCGCGGACGGCGAGTACGGCCACCCCGCGCACACGCTGATGCACCAGGCCGCCCGCCGCGCGATGAGCGCCCTGCCCCCGCGCACGCTGTTCTACAGCGGCGCCGCCGCCGTGCCGGGCATCGAGGATCACATCTGGAACCAGAGCGAGCCGGCGCACCTGGCGCTGGACGTGCGGCCCTGGCTCGACATCAAAGAGCGCGCGGCGCTGTGCCACTGCACGCAGCACGCGCTGTTCAAGCGCCGTCGCAACCTGAAGACGGTCCGCGAGGCGCTACGCACGGTCGAGTCGGTGCGGCGGCACCTGCCGCCCCTGGACGCGGGCGAGCCGCCCGACGACGCCTTCGCCGCGATGCTGCGCGCCGCCGGCGCGTGGCAGCCGGCGTAATCGAAAACTGCCCACCGGCTGAAGTCGGCGGCTGAACCACCCCACGACTAAAGTCGTGGGAGCGCATGGAAGGCTCAAAGTGATCGAACTCGCCCCAGGCCGCAAGCGCAATCTGGCGCTCCCCAACCCGGCCATGCCGGCGGCGGGCGTGTTCGGCTTCGCGGACGAGTACGCCGGCCTGGTGAGCCTCGACCGGCTGGGCGCGTTGGTCACCAACCCCGTCACGTGGACGCCGCGCGCGCCGGCTGCCGGGCCGCGCGTGGTCCCGCTGACGGGCGGCGTGCTGCTGCACACCGGCTTGCCCAACCCCGGCATGAGACAGGCGATCCGCCAGCACCGCGCGGCGTGGGCCGCGTGCCCGGTCCCGGTGATCGTCCACGTGGTCGCCACCCGCCCGGCGGAGGTGTACAAGTGCTGCGCTGCGCTCGACCCGGTGGAGGGCGTCGCGGGGATCGAGTTGGGCGTGCACGACCAGGCGACCGGCGCGGAGGTCACGGCGGCACTGGCGGAGGCGGCCCGCGCCACCGAGCTGCCCGTCATCGTGCGGCTGCCGTTGCTGCGCGCCCCTGAGTTAGCC
>DAOTXU010000253.1:0-11757 GCA_034435135.1 Anaerolineae bacterium
CCGCTGGCGCAGCCAGCGGCCACCGATCTGTTTGGGGTCAACAGCTATAAGAAAGGCGGTTGGGTGCTGCACATGCTGCGCCGCGCAATCGGCGACGAGGCGTTCCTCAAGACCCTGCGAACTTACCTCCAACGTTTCGGTGGGGGCAACGCCACCACCGAAGACCTCTGGGCCGTCGCCGAGGAGGTTTCCGGGCAAGACCTGGACGCCTTCTTCACGCAGTGGGTTTACCGGCCCGGTAACCCGTCCGTGACGCTGTTCTGGACTCCCGGCGGCGAGGTGCTCGCCTGCCAGACCGGTGAGTTGTTCGTTTTCGACCTGCCGCTCGGCTTCACTGACGACCTGCCGATGCACGAAGCCCTGGTCACATTGCCCATCGACGAGGCTGCTGAGCGCGCCGACTTCTCACTTGACTTCGAGGCGCTGAAGCTCTGGCCCGACCCGGCGCAGGATGTGCTCGCTCACGTTGAGGCGCGACAGGTCGAAGCGCTGCCGCCGGCCTGCCCGTGAGGCTGCTTGAACCGCGATGAACGCGAATTCACCGGAGGAACCCCGGCTCGTGGTTCAACAGATGCGCGGCAGCAGCACTCCTAACGGCATATCGACCACGCGGCTGCCGCCGATGCCGGTCCGCGCGGCGACCACGCCGGGGTGCTCCGCCACCGCGCGCCCGATGATCGCCGCCTCCGCGCCCAAGGGGTGCGCACGCATCGCTTCGAGCACGGCGTCGGCGCGCTCCGGCGGGACGAACGCGACCAGCTTCCCCTCGTTCGCCACGTAGAGCGGATCAAGGCCCAGCATCTCGCACGCGGCGCGCACCGGCGCGCGCACCGGAATCGCGCGCTCATCCAACATCACGCCCACGCCCGCCGCCGCCGCGATCTCGTTGAGGCTGGCCGCCAGCCCGCCGCGCGTGGGGTCACGCATGGCGTGGATGTCGGGGCAGACCGCCAGCATCGCGGCGACGAGGCCGTGCAGCGGCGCGGTGTCGCTGACCACCTCCACATCGAAGCTCAGCCCCTCGCGCACCGACATCACCGCCACGCCGTGATCGCCTATGGCGCCGGAGATCATCACCACATCGCCGGGGCGCGCGTTCTGCGCGGCGACGTCTACGCCCGGCGGCACGATACCTACCCCGCTCGTATTGATGTACACGCCGTCGCCGTGCCCGCGATCCACCACCTTCGTATCGCCAGTCACGATCTGCACGCCCGCCACACGCGCAGCCTCGGCCATGCTCGCCGCCACCCGGCACAGGTCGTCCATCAAAAGGCCCTCTTCCAGGATAAACGCCGCGCTCAGGTAGAGCGGCCTCGCGCCGCTCACGGCCAGGTCGTTGACCGTGCCGTGCACCGCCAGCGTGCCGATGTCGCCGCCGGGGAAGAACAGCGGCTGCACCACGAACGAGTCGGTGGTGAAGGCGAGCCGCCCGCCGTTGCGTGGCATCTCCAGCACCGCTTGGTCGTCGAGCCGGTTGAGCGCGGCGTTATCGAAGAGCGGCACGAACAGGTGGCGCACCAGGTCGGCGGACAGGCGCCCGCCGCTGCCGTGCCCCATCACGATCTGCGGGTAGCTGCGCAGCGGGAGCGGGCAGGTGCAGCCGGAGAAGTCAGGAGGGTGGTCGGCATTATTCATGATTCTGTCACACAGGGGTCGGCACGACTTTGACCGGCGAGCCAAGCCGGGTGAGAATATCGTAGCAGACTTCCCAGGTCAGTTCAAAGCCAGGCGAGTCGGCGGCTCCGAGGTAACCGAGAATCTCCATCAGCAGGTCGGCGTCATCAGGGTCGAGGTCTGCCTCAAAAACGGCATCTTCTGCCCAATCGACCAACTCGTCAAGGGAGATTTCGCGGTTCAAGTAGGCCAGGAATTTCTTAATAACTGTGACTCGACTAATCATGGGTTGGTATCCTCAGCATCGACTAACATCTGGTGGCCGGTGTTTTCGGGGTATTTCTGATGGATGGCAATCAACGTCCCTTCGTCGTTGTAGATTTCCTGCACCAGACTGACGGTGTTCTCTTCTGCATCTACGATTTTAACATATCGCGCCATATGGGTGTGTTTTCCCGGAATATCTCTCCAATAGCGCCGCCCGCCATCTGGCAGTTCGACCCAGTTTCGGAATTTGCGCTCATTTTCCTTTTGGGTCGCCATCAGACCCCCGCCTTCTTCACACACCGGCCATACTCATTAAGACGCCGCGCACCAGGTCGGCGGACAGGCGCCCGCCGCTGCCGTGCCCCATCACGATGTGCGGGTAGCTGCGCAGCGGGAGCGGGCAGGTGCAGCCGGAGAAGTCAGGAGGTTGTCCGGTGTCAGCCATAGTTGATGTCGTGTAGATAAGGGTTTCTCACGCGACAATCTACAGGACCATCAGCGATGGGATGGCCATATGAGGGAATCATAGCACACTTTCTGTGCGAGTCCGAAGACCCCGCGCGTCAACGGCGTCGATGATACGGTTTTGGATCACTTTACATCGGTACCGGTGCCACACACGCCGCATCCCCCAAGTTGCACACAGTTTCGCAGCGTCATAGAATAGGCGCAGAAAAAGAGCGATCCCGTGCACTTGGCGGCTGCCGGACACGAGACTCGAAATCTTTAGGGCTTCTCAAGCCGAATTCCGGCATACCTCTTACGCACGCGATCTGCCTTTTCCCTGCTCACCGCCGGTCAGGTCTCACTGAGGGACATGCCCTACGAGCATTGAGCCTGGATCGACATGCCCTTTCTATATCAACGATGGAACGTCACTAAGATCGGAGTCAATTATGAATTCAAAGCCGGTTGCCCGCGTCGCCATGATCGGTTGTGGAAGCATGGCGCGCGAGCATGTGAGGAAAATGCTACGGCAGCAAGATACGACGCAAATCGTCGTCGTTTGCGATCCCTCTCAAGACGCCTATGGCGAAATGCGCAAGGTGTTTGCACACGCCGGAGTACCCACGCCGCCCAACCAGCCCGATTTGGACAAACTGCTGCGTGATTACGGGCGGTCACTGGACGCGGCGTTCATCGTCACCCCGCACGCCTTCCACTACCGGCAGGCGAAGCAGTGCATAGAGGCCGGGCTGGACGTGCTGCTGGAGAAGCCGATGGTCGTGACCGCCGAGGAGGCGCGCAGTTTGATTGAAACGCGCGACAAAAGCGGCAAACTGCTGGTGGTAGCGTTCAACGGAAGCCTGTCCCCTCAGATTCGCACCGCATCCAGGTGGCTGGCTTCCGGGGAACTCGGCCCGATCCTCAACATCGTCGCCTTTGTCTGGGAAAACTGGGCGGAAAGTTATCACGGACACTGGAAACAGAATCCCGAAATCTCCGGCGGCGGCTTCATGTTTGACACGGGCGCGCATATGCTGAACACCATCTCTGACCTGGCAAACGAGGATTTCGTTGAGGTGGCCGCCTGGCTGGACAACCGCGACCGCTCGGTTGATGTGCTGGGCTGCGTGATGGGACGGCTGCGTTCGGGGGCGTTGGTGACGATGAACGCCTGCGGCAACACCATCCGCTCGTGCGCCTCGGAGGTGCGCGTGTTCTGCACCCAAGCGATTATCCGCACCGGAATATGGGGCGAATATCTCGAAATCCAACGCGAGGGAGAAAGCGCGCTCCAGCCGGTGAGCGTGCCGCCGTCTATGGGGGTGTGGGAGCAGTTTCTTGCCGTTCGCAACGGCAGCATCGACAACCCCGCGCCGCCGGAAATCGGGCTGCGCATGGCGCGCCTGTGGGACGCGATCAAGGCGTCCGCAGCGCAGAACGGACATCCAGTGTATTTAAACGGCTAGCCACAAAGGACGAGAAGAATGATGAGCAACGCGCTGCATGTGACTGTGTGGAACGAGAACCGCCACGAACAGATCCATGAGGCGGTCAAGAAAATCTACCCGGACGGGATGCACAACGTCATCGCCAAATACCTCCGCGAGCAGGGCCTTGCTGTTCGGGCCGCGACCTTTGACGAGCCGGAGCATGGGTTAACCGAAGCCGCGCTTCACCAGACCGACGTTCTCATCTGGTGGGGACACATGCTCCACAACGAGGTGCAAGACCGCGTCGTTGACCGGGTGCAGAGCTACGTCCTCAACGGCATGGGGCTGATCGTGCTGCATTCCGGGCATGAGTCGAAGATTTTCAAACGGCTCATGGGGACCACCTGCGACCTCAAATGGCGCGAGGCGGCGGAGACCGAACGCCTGTGGGTGAGCGAGCCTGGACACCCGATTGTGGAGGGCATCGGTGACTACATTGAAATTGCCGAAGAGGAGATGTACGGGGAGCCGTTCTCCATTCCGACGCCGGATGCGCTGGTGTTCATCAGTTGGTTCAAAGGCGGCGAGGTGTTCCGCAGCGGGTGCTGTTACCACCGTGGCAGGGGGAAGATATTCTATTTTCGCCCCGGTCACGAGACGTACCCCACATATTATCACCCGGATGTGCTGCGCGTTATCGCCAACGGGGTCCGGTGGGCAGCGCCCAATAAAGGAGCGACTATTACCGCCGAGCGGCATCGCGCGGTGCCGATTGAACCTCTTCCAGGCGAGAAATAACCTGCGGAGTGGAGAAACCCTATCCGTGTGAGGATAGGGTTTCTATGCCTGCCGGCAGCCGGCTGCACCACCACAACTATTCGCTTCTGCGGCGCATGTCGTCAGGGGACTGGCGTGCGACACTGTCAGTCAGCGCACACTTCTGGCGTGGAACTGCGCAAGGCAAGAAAGGACTTACGGGCATGATGCAGGTTCCCCTGGATGGTGAATGGCGACTCGTCTATTTCCCAGAAGGTCAACTGCCGGTTTCACACCCTGACGATCTGCCGGATACTGGTGTGCCCGCTCAGGTTCCGGGGAATGTAGAATTGGACTTGATGCGCGCAGGTATCATCCCGGATCCGTTCTATGCAGACCATGTACGTCTCCTGCGCTCGTTGGAAAACAACGAGTGGTGGTACCTCCGCGAGTTCTTGTTGCCCTCTGGAGCAGCAGGCCAGCGCTGGGAGCTGGTCTTTGCCGGACTGGATACCCTGGCTACGATCTGGGTGAACGGGCTGGAGGTGGGCCGGGCGGCCAACATGCTGATCGAGCGCCGTTTCGATGTCACCGACGCGCTGGAGACCAGGGCGGGAGCCGGCGCGTTGAACCGTATCGCGGTCCGGCTTGGGTCGGTGCTGAACCATGCGCGCCGGTTTCACTACGATGCGGCGCTCGCAAGCTCCGATCTGCGCGAGGAGAGCCTGTTTATGCGGAAAGCGCCGCATATGTTTGGCTGGGACATCATGCCCCGCGCGGTCTCAGCCGGGCTTTGGCGCTCGGTCTGGTTGGAGACGTATCCTTCAGACGCCATAGAGCAACTCTACTACTGGACGGACGCCATTGGCGCAGACGGCGCAAGGCTGGGCGTTCGCTATCAATTCCACACCGCCGCCCCAACGCTGGAAGGGTTCTCACTGCGCTTCTACGGGTTCTGCGATAGCCCTGACGGGCAGCACACCTTTGCATACGAGTGGCCGGTCGAATTCGTGGCCGGCGGCTGTCGCATTCCGGTGCCAGGCGCCCGTCTGTGGTGGCCCAAAGGCTACGGCGAACCGAACCTGTATACGGTTACAGCGCAACTATGCCAGGGCGATCACGTGTTGGCCGAACGGGTGGATCGTATCGGCATCCGAAAACTGGTTGTCGAGCGCACTGAGGCAGCGAGTGCAGCGCGCTCCCCACAACCTGCCAGCGTGGATGTGTGCCGCCAAGACGCGCCGCCGGACCCTGACAGCCGCTTCGTTTTCACCGTCAACGACGAACCCGTCATGGTCAAGGGCGCGAACTGGGTCCCGTTGGATGCCTTCCATAGCCGGGATGTAGAGCGGGTGGATGCGGTCGTCGGCCTGTTCGATGATCTGGGGTGTAACATGATCCGGTGCTGGGGTGGCAATGTTTACGAGGATCATCGCTTCTTTGATTTGTGTGACCAGAAGGGAATACTCGTATGGCAGGACTTTGCCTTTGCCTGCGCGCGATACCCCCAGACGGAGGCGTTTCTGGGCCAGGTGCGCGAAGAGGCCGAGGCTGTCGTTGAGAAGCTGCGCAACCACCCTTCACTGGCCCTGTGGTGCGGGGACAATGAAGTTGACATGATCTATGTGCAAAGCGGGCTGTCGCCCGAACACAATCGGTTGACCCGCGAGGTGATCCCCCAGGTTGTGCATCGCTGCGATCCCTACCGACACTACATACCCAGCTCCCCCTATGTGCCGCCGGGGGTCGCCAGGATGCGCGACGCGCTGGCGCACACGCCGGAGCAGCATCTTTGGGGGCCACGCGGCTATTTCAAGAGCGCCTATTACACAGAGCACAGCGCGCATTTCATCGGCGAGATCGGGTATCACGGCTGCCCCAATGTCGCTTCGATCCGTCGCTTCATCTCTCATGACCAGCTTTGGCCGTGGCAGGGCAACGACGAATGGCGGGTCCATTCGGTCTATCACTGGCAACACAACGCGGTGGACCTTAACCGCATTCAGTTGATGGCTAACCAGGTGCGAGAGATGTTCGGCGCGATCCCTGATGACCTGGAACACTTCGCCCTCGCCAGCCAGATCACCCAGGCTGAAGCCAAGAAGTTCTTCATCGAGTCGACCCGGCTGCGCAAGTGGCGGACCAGTGGCATTCTGTGGTGGAACGTGATCGACGGCTGGCCGCAGTTCTCCGACGCCGTTGTGGATTACTACTTCGGCAAAAAGCTGGCGTATCACTACACCTGGCGGGCGCAACGACCGATCTGCGTGATCGTCGGTGACCCGGGTTCGGGCAAGTACCTGCCAGTGGTGGCGAGCAACGACTCCCGAAGCCTGGCGCAGGTCTGCTTCAGGGTGTGGGACGCGGATAACGAAGAGGAACTGCTAGCCGGCGCGTTTACGATCCCGGCCAACGAGAACTGGCAGGTCGGGCGCATCCGCACCTTTGCGAGCGACCAGCGATTGCTCCTGCTCACGTGGGAGGTGAACGGTGAGGGGTTTGGGAATCACTACCTGGTCGGGAACCCTCCATTCTCTCTGGCACGCTACCAGGACTGGCTGCCGGCGATTGCGGCGCTGCCGCGCGCGTTTGATCCCCGCGAGGTTGCGCGCTGATCGGCGCTCGTACCCGCGCCGATCTAGAGCATGATCGCGCCTCAAATCAATACGAAGCGCACGGCCCCAGCCGTCGGATCAACCTGGTGCAGCCACCGATCAGAGGCGTGAACCGGCAGATTCGGCACCATACGGCGATACGGTCTGCGCGACAGACAGCAGTCCCCTTGCCGCACTTCGAGCGTGGACCGGGTGAGGAATCGCTTCACCCGCAGGATAAAATGCCCGTGCGGGGCGTTGACCTGACCGGGGCCAATCACATTGGGCGAAACCCAAAGAATGGGATCATCGTATTCGATGGGTACGGAGTCCGCTTCGGGCCACGCGCCCCTTTCAAGATAATCTCCCACCGATCGGGCCACATAGCGCCCGCTCAACGCCGCCACGTCGGCGGTTTCGGCCCCGTGCAACAGGTTGCCCGCCGCAAACACACCTCTCGCCGAGGTGCGCAGGTTTAGATCCACGCGCGGGCCTTTTGTGCCGGGGTCAATGGCTAACCCGCCCAGACGCGCCAGCTCATGGTCAGGAATCCAGTCGCCGGTGAAGACCACCGTATCGCACGCGATCTGCGTCACATGCCCATCGCCAACGTGGGTGAGTTCCACCGCTTCAACGCGCCTGCGCCCTATGATGCGTGAAAGCCGCATGTTGGTATAGATCGGGACACGGAAACGGTCAGCGCTGAGGAGCTTATAGAGGGCGTAAGATTGATGATGGGGCAGATCGGTCACCATCGCCGCCACCGACGCGCCGCCCTCCACGAGCGTTAGCACGGCGGAAAAACTCACATGCTCAGCGCCAATCACGACCGCGCGCCTGCCCACAGGCTGGCGGTGCAAATGAACGAACTGTTGCAGCGACCCGGTCGTCAAGATTCCTTGCGGTCGGCTTCCCGGTATCAGACGCGCCGCGCGGGGTCGCTCGCGGCAGCCGGTTGCCACGACGACGGCCCTGGCGTTGATCTCGCCCAGGCCATTCGGTCCGGTGGTGTTCAGGCGCGTCGTACCCTTCCAACCGGTGGCCGTGACGCCGGTCATGATCTCAACGCCAGCCCGTTCGGCCTGTTGCACATAACGCGCCGCGTAGCGTGGGCCAAACATCACCCGGCGCATGTCGCGCAACCCAAACCCGATATGATTGGAATAGCGCGGGATGCCGCCCGCCTGCGTTTCCCGATCCACAACCAGCACATGTGCGACGCCCAGGCGGCGCAATTCGATTGCCGCCGCAAGCCCTGACGGCCCTGCGCCGACGATGAGGACATCGGTTTCTACGGTGTTCAAGTCAGTGCTCCATCTCGAGAAGCTGCGCGATGCTTTGCCCACTACCCTGAGCCAGCAAAGCGGCCACCGCCGCCGAGCAATAGAACCCCTGGCAGCGCCCCATGCCCGCCCGCGTGCGCCGCCTCAACCCGTCCAGGTCACGCGCCGGGATGGGCGTCTGCATGGCGTCCAATATCTCGCCGCGCGTGACACGTTCGCAGTGGCACACAATTCGTCCATAGTCGGCGTTAGCGCGGATCATCTCCTCCGATTGATACGGGCGGATGAAGGCCTCGCCGATGTTCGGCATTTGGATCGGTCGAAATTCGGGCTTGCGCCTCAGCCTCAACCCTGCCTCCGCCAGCTTCTCGACGGCATATTCGGCAATCGCCATAGACGCCGAAAGCCCCGTAGAGCGGATTCCCCCCACGCATAGATAGCGTTGTTCGGCGTGCAGAACAATCTGGTAGTCGTCGTGCTCTGTGGCGGCGCGCAGGCCAGCGTAGGTAGCCGTCACCTCCTCTTGAAGCAACGCCGGCACGATACGCTGGCCTTTTTCCCAGAGCATCGCCAGACCTTCGGCGCTGGTGTCGGTGGCGGTCTTGTCGTCGAGGTTCTCAGCCGTCGGCCCCAACATCACGTTGCCGTAGACGGTGGGGCTAATCAGCACGCCTTTTCCCACCTTGCTAGGCACCGGGAGCAAGACATGGTTGACGAGGGGGCGCGCCAGCTTGTCGAACACGATCAACTCGCCCCGCCGGGGGATGACGGTAAATTCGTGATGGCCGAGCATCTGGTTGATCGTGTCCGAATGCAGGCCGGCCGCGTTGACGATAGTGTGGCAGTGAACCGCGCCGCCAGGGCAGGTGAGGGCATAGTCGCCGTCGGGGGTATTGTGGATGCCTTGCACCGGGCTGTTCAACCGAAGCGCCACGCCGTTCACAACCGCCTGCGTCGCATAGGCTAACGTTGCGGTAAAGGGACAGATGATCGACTCACCGGGCACTTGCAGCGCGCCGAGCGCGCCGGCCCCCAGGTGCGGCTCACGCCGGTATAGCTCACCCAGGGAAACCGGTTCGACGTCGGCGACCCCGTTCTGGTGGGCCGCCTCGCGGATATGCGGCAAGGCCTCCAGTTGGTCCTCGGTCCAGGCGACCAGCAACGCGCCGACACGCTCAATGGGAATGCCGGCCTGAGGGCCATACGCATTCAACAACTCGTAACCGCGCCGCACCAGACGATTCTCCAGATAGCCGGGCTTGGCGTCGTAGCCGGTGTGTAAGATGGCGGTGTTGGCCTTGCTCGTCCCCACACCCACGTCAGGGCCGGCTTCGACCAGCACGCAACGCAATTCGTATTGCGCCAGCTCGCGCGCAATCGCACTGCCCACGACCCCGGCCCCGATGATAGCGACGTCGAAAACGCTATTGCTTCGATCATGCATGGCGGTGAAACGTCCTTAGAAGCGAGATAGCCTTCTCAAAATCGGCGAGCCGCGCCGCCCGCTGGTCAGCAGACAAGGCGGGTTCGTAAATGTGTGCGATGCGCACCTGGCGCTCAATCGGTTCGTCGGTCAACCATAAGCCGGCCTGGCGCGCGGCGAGGCTGCACACCCCTCGCGCGGTCGCCTGCGGGTCAGCCAAAACCTGAACCGGATACCCCAGCCAATCGGCCTGCATTTGCATCAACGCTTTGCTGTTCGTCAGGCCGCCATCCACCCGCAAGCCGGCGATGGCAAGGCCAGAGTCCTGAAGCATCGCCAGGACAACCTGGACCACGCGCAGCGCGATCCCCTCAAGCACAGCGCGGACCAGGTGCGCCCGCTCAGTGGCGAGGCTGATTCCCAACCACATCCCCCGCACGGCGCGATCCCAATAAGGCGGGCCTATACCGGTCTGGGCCGGAATCCACATGACGCCCCCCGAATCGGGCGCCTTCGCACACAAGTCATCGATCTCCTCCACCGCGGTGATCAGGTTGGCGCTGTCTTTCAGCCAGTTTACCGTCGAGCCTGCCGTCAAGACGCCGCCATCGAGACCATAGGTGGTCGTCTCGTCCCGGCGCCAGACCAGCGTCGTGAGCAGCCCGCGCGAACTCGTGACCGGGCGCTGACCCGTGTTCAGATTGACAAAGCAGCCTGAGCCGTAGGTTGCTTTGATCTGCCCCGCGCGCAAGCACCCCTGACCGGCCATCGCCGCCGGCTGGTCGACAAGGCTTGCCCGGATGGGCACACCGCGGAGATTGACTTCAGGGCTAGACACTACGCCGAAATCCGCCGTGGAAGCCAGTACCCTCGGCATGATTTCGACGGGAAGGCCGAAGGCGTCAAGCAGCCAGTCGTCCCAGGTCAGGGTGTGGATGTTGAATAACAGTGTACGCGAGGCAGTGGAAGGGTCGGTGACAAAAGAACGCCCTTCGGTCAGTTTCCAGATGAGCCAGGTGTCCAACGTGCCACAACACAGACGCCCATTGTTCAGCAGGTTTTGCGCTTCAGGAACGTGGTCGAGCACCCAACGGATTTTACTGGCCGAGAAATACGAGTCCGGTAACAGTCCGGTGCGAGCCGAAATCTCCCGTCGGACTTCGGGATCGGCGGCCAGTTTTTCCATGTCGGGTTGCGTCCGGGTATCTTGCCAGACCAGGACATTGTACAGCGGGCGTCCGGTCTCGCGGTCCCAGAGCACGACGCTTTCGCCCTGGTTAGCGATGCCGATGCCCGCGATGTCGCGCGCTCGCACACCGGTCTTGGTGACGACATCGTTCATCAGATCGCGCGCATTGTTCCAAAGTTCGATGGGGTCTTGTTCTACCCAGCCTGGCTGTGGATAGAATTGCCGGTGCGTCTTATAAGCGCGCCCCAGCATCTCGCCTTCCACATCCATCAGGCCGACAAACGTCCCGGTCGTTCCCTGGTCGATGCCGAGCGCACAGTGCTTTATCGACAAGACGCGCTCCTCGTCAAGCGGATAGGGAAATGGGCAGTAAAATGTGGGATACGCCGACCAAAGCGCGGAACAACAGCGCGCACTGCACCCTAGAGCGACTGCATGAAAAACGGAGTCCGTTCTGACACAACGAGATGGGAGATTTAACCGTGCATAGCGCGAATGACGCGAATATTAATCCTAGAAAGCTCGCGCCTTTCCTTAGTACTACAGCCGCACATCGTTGCGCAAGGGCCAGATGCGCCATTCTATGTGGAACGCCAACCCCACATATGGTGGCGCGACCCTAACAAAACCGGCTCGCAGCCGTCAACTGCGGCTGTAGTATTAGAAAGTGTTTGAAAAGCCCCCTCACCCCCTGTCCCCCTCTCCCGTATGACGGGAGAGGGGGCAAAGATACCCCCAATCTGGGTTTATA
>DAOTXU010000254.1:0-32279 GCA_034435135.1 Anaerolineae bacterium
GCTTGGGGTTGATCCACCTGAAGGATACGCTGCCTTCTTGCTCAGGCCCATCCACAACTTCTGGTTATATCTCAAGGGAATATCCAGAAATAGAATACCCGCATTCTCACCAATATCCTGAGTGACTGTTAAGCGTAGCGCAAAAACCACTCACAGCACCCGCTCTGACACCTTGCCCTGGCACGAATCGTGCATTACCTGGATTCCAAAGTGCGTGTATGTGCGAGCGCGCTTAAACATAAGGGGATTACACTGAGAAGGATAAAGGGTCATGGCAACAGGAGAATACCGCTGCCCATTCTGTTTAAAGAAGTTTCGCAAGCCGTCCGATCTATCCCGGCACTTGCTCTACGACAACTGCCAAAAGAAATCGAAACGAGGCACCCGACGGTGAAGTTGGGCGCACCCAGTGTACGCCCCGCCCGTTCTCTTCGGGCGCACGGGCGGGGTGCTATATTGGCGACCCGCTATGCCTGTTCTCGGCGAGGTTGCGCTGTGCCTGACCTTAACCTACAATACACATCATAGGAATAGAAACGCCCCTCTGCGCTTGGCGGCGGCGGGCGAAGATGGCGATAGGGCAAGCCATCGGCCTACTATAGAGTATAATGGTTTCCCCCGCACAATCCGCATCGGTATCTTCCTCAGGGCTTCTGCAATGTCGGGGGAGAGCAAGAATGACTTTCTTCGGTTAACGCGGTAGAGAGCCAACCCTATGCGCCCCACCCAGCTTTACAGAAGCTCTGCTCTACCGCCTCTTCCCAAAGATTGAGCGGCACAATGCGCATAGGCTTCATCACCGGCGAATACCCCCCGATGCAGGGCGGCGTGGGCGCCTTCACGCGCGAGATGGCGCGGGCCATGGCCGACCTGGGCCACGAGGTGCGCGTGCTCTCCAGCGTCAGGGCGGGCGCCGGCAATCTGCCGGATGTGCCCATAGATGCGATCATCGACCGCTGGCGTTACAGGGCTATGCGCGCCGCGCGGGGCTGGGCGCGTCTGCACGACCTGGACGCGGTGAACATTCAATACCAGACCGCCGCCTACAACATGTCGCCGTTTATCCACTTCCTCCCGCACTACCTGCGCCGCGCCGTCCCGGTCTTCACCACCTTTCACGACCTTCGCGTCCCATACCTCTTTCCAAAGGCTGGAGCGCTGCGGTTCTTTCTGGTGTTGGCGATGGCGCGCGGCTCGACCGGCGCGATTGTCACCAACCGCGAGGACGAGTCCATTCTTGCAGTGGACCCGCGCGTCAAACACCTGCGGCGCATCGCCATCGGCTCCAATGTCAAGGCTGAGCTTCCGCCCGGCTATGACCGCGCCGCCTGGCGCGAGAAGATCGGCGCGAAACCGGGCGACCTGGTGGTGGGCTACTTCGGCTTCCTCAACGCGAGCAAGGGCGCCCATGTGCTCGTGGGCGCGGCGGCGAAGGCGCTTGCGGCGGGCACGCCGATCCGCTTGCTGATGATCGGCGGGCGCGCGGGCGACAGCGACCCCACCAACCTGGAGTACGGCAAAACCGTCGATGGGCTGATTGCGCATCTGGGTTTGCAGGACCGCGTGCACTGGACCGGCTTCGTGAACGACGCGGAGGTGAGCGGCCACCTCTGCGCCTGCGATCTGTGCGCGCTCCCGTACCGCGACGGCGTCTCGTACCGGCGCGGGACGTTCATGGCGGCGATTGCGCACGGGTGCGCGGTCATCACCACCATGCCCGATATGGACCTCCCCGAACTGATGAGCGGCGAGAACGTTCGCCTGGTCCCCCGCCGCGACGCGGATGCGCTCGCCGAGGCGATCATCGAGCTGGCGGATAAGCCCGACGTGCGCAAGCGGCTAAGCCGGGGCGCGCGAGAGTTGGCGGAATTGTTCACGTGGGATAAGCTCGCAGCGCAGACACTCAGGTTTTTTGAGGAAGCACGCCCTTCATGAGGAGGTGATTCCATGGCTGAAACCTATGCCACCGCCGAGGAGTGTCAAAGACTGTACGACCTAATGGCGCCAATCAAGGACATGGCCCCGTGGAACTGGATGGAAGAGGTCGATGTCTTCGGGGTACAGAATCCCGACACAGGGAAACTGGGCTTCGTCAGCGTGATGGGCATGGCCGGCGAGCACTTTGCCATCGCCGTTTACCTGGGCGCGCACGGGCTGTACGGCTTCTGGGGTTTTCAGGAGAAGGGGCCGATGATGCGACCCGAAGATATACTGGAGATTCCCCAACTACAGGCGTCGTTCGAGGACCGCAACGAGCTACGCAAAGAGGACCGCGACCTCATCAAGGCACTCGGCCTGAAATACCGGGGCCAGAAAGCCTGGCCGCTGTTTCGGAGCTACCGCCCCGGCTGCTACCCCTGGTTTGTTGATGCGGCAGAAGCACGCTTTCTGGAATACGCCCTGGAACAGACGCTCGATGTCGCCCCGCGCTTCAAGGCCGATCCCGCGCTGCTGAGTGGCGAGGACGAGGACCTGTATCTGGTGCGCACGCCGCGCCGGGAAGGCGACAACGTCACCTGGAGCGATAGCTACACGGCGGTGCCGCCACCGCCGCCGTCTGAAATCCAGATTATGATGGACATGAACCTGCTCAATGCCGCGAAAAAGATGCCGAAGGGGCGTCACCGGCTCGAAGCCGACTTTTACATGATGCCCACCATCATTCATGAAAGAGGCGAGCGGCCTTATTTTCCTTACATGCTGATGTTGGTGGAAGCAAGGTCAGGATACGTCCTCGGCAGCGACCTGATGCAGCCCCTTCCGTCAATGGAAGAAATGTGGGGACAACTCCCCCTCACGGTCCTCCAACAGATCGCCAGGCTGGGCGCGATCCCGGCGGAAATCCATGTCCGGTCAGAGGTCCTGTTCCACATGCTTCAGCATTTGGGCGAGGAATTGGGGTTCAAACTCAAGCAAACTCGCCGACTCCCCCAGCTTGACACCGCCAGAAGGCACCTAGAGCGCTATACGCGAAGATTCCGCTAGCTTGCCCCTATCGTCCGCAGCAGCGCCCTTCTCGCCGTGACCGCCGCCATCGCGCGGCGGTACTCGGTTGAGCCGCGAAAGTCGGCGGGCGGTTGCAATCTCTCCAGCGCGCCCAGCGCCGCGCCCACTGTCGCCGCCGTCGCCGGCTTGCCGACAAGCGCCGCTTCAACCCCGCCCGCGCGGATCGCCGTCGCCGCTGCGCCGCCGAGCGCCAGCCACGCCGCTTTGAACACGCCGTCGCTGACGACGACGCGCGCCGCCGCGCACACAATCGGCTCATCGGAGGGCGTGCGCGCCACGTCTGCGTAAGTCACCGCCGCCGACTCCTGCGCCTCGCCGCCGTATGGGAGCACCACCGCCGCCACCAGGTCGGTCGGCGCGCGGCGGGGCAGGTAGTCCACAAGCGGCATTCCTCCCTCGCTGGCGAACTCAACCTGCGCGTCGAGCGCGAGCAGCGTCACCAGCAGCGGCGAACTCGCGCCGCCATGCGCCACGACCGCGCCGAAGGTCCACAGGTTGCGCAGGTTGAGCGGGTACGCGCGCTCCGCCGCCTCGAAGAGCGCAGCCTGCGTGTGCACGCGCAGTTGCCAGGGATAGGCGCGATATTGCCGCTGAAAAGGTTCGCACTCTGGCAGCGCGGCGAGCGTCACCATCGCGCCGACCCGCCAGGCGCTCCCCGGCTCGACCTCGGCCCGGTCTAAGCCCAGCCCTGCCAGCGAGACCACCTCCTCGACCTCGGCGGCGACATGCAGGTCGTCGAAAAGCTCCGGCCCGCCGTAGAGGGGCAGAGTGTGGATACCGGGCCGCGCGAGCAGCTTCAGCGCCTCATCAATCGTCTTCGGCTTATGAACCGTCTTCAGCCTGGGTAACATGTCCCTTCCCCATCATGCCTTGCGCGCGACCCAGATCAGTTCTTGCTCCTCGCGCGTGAACGGCTGCCGGTCAAACGTGCCGTACAGCGCCTCGACCTCGAAGCCACACGCCGCCAGCAGGTGCTCGAACTCGAAGCGGTAAATCCAGCGCAGCGTGAGCGGGATGTACTGCCGGTCTACCACGCGCCCGCTGGGGTCGATCTCTTCGTTAACCAGGAACGACTCGATGATTTGGTTCACCACGTCGTAGCGGCGCGGGTTCCACACCACGACTCGATTCCCGTTCTCCTTGACGAATTCCTCGCGCGGCGCTTCAAAGAAGGGCTGCCACCGCCTTGACGCGCTGGCGAGGACCTCCAGGGCCGGGTTGAAGAAGTTCAGCGCCAGCCGTCCGCCGTCGCGCAGGTGCCGGTGGATGCACGCCAGCGCTGCTTTCTGCTCTTCGACAGTCAACAGGTGCAAGAACGCGCGAAACGGGATGTAGACCAGCGCGAACTGCTGGCCCAGGTCGAAGTGGCGCATGTCGCCCTGCAAGACGCGCATCCGCGACCGCACCGCCTCCGGCAGGGTCGGGAGCTTGGCGCGCAGCTTCTCCAACATGGCCGGCGAACCGTCCAATCCCACCACCGCGACGCCGGCCTCCGCCACCGGGAGCATCACGCGGCCCGTGCCGCAGCCCAGTTCGAGCGCCGGTCCGCCGGAGCGTTTCGCCTCATCCACGTAGAACGGGATGTCCGGCGAGTAGCTGGCGTAGCGGCGGTCGTAGTCTTCCGCGAAGACATCGTATTCGCTCAGATCGTACTCGCGCAACACCGTCCCCCTCTCAAGCAAGACTGGCAAAATACCGGCGCAGCTTATCGGCATACGGCTTGCGCTCGTCGGGCGTGGTCTGTCGCTGGTGAAAGGTGAGGTCGTACAGGTAGTCGTTTTCGTAGCGTGGGAACACGTGCAGGTGGTAATGCCAGACCTCCTGATAGCCGGCGGGTTCGTTATGCTGCCGCGTCGAGACCCCGTCGCAGCCGTAGACGCGCTTAAAGGCAATCGCCACCTGCCGCGCGACCTCGTGGATGTATGCGGCGACGTCGGCGGGCATGTCGTAGATATTCTCGATGTGCTGATTGGGGATGACGATCACATGCCCGGCGTTGTTCGGCCACCAGTGCAACGCGATGAACGCCGTAACCCACTCGTCGCGGTAAACGACGTCCGATGGTTGGGTCGGCACGTCTCCTGACCCGGCAGCGATCAGGCAAAGCGGGCACACATAGTCTTTGGGCGCGTGGTTGTACATCAACTGCCCCCCGCATCAAGCGGATAAACCTTCCAGCCCTCCGTCTCCGGGTCCATACCGGCGCTTAGCGCCGCCGGCATCTCGGCGAGCAGCCCGCTCGCTTCGACGGCGACCGCGCCGTCGGGCAGCAGCACCCTGCCGACCGCGGTCGCCGTGCGGCCCCGATCCTTCTCAAGCTGCGCGATCACCGTGACCGGCTGCTCCGTCGGCACAGGATGCCGGTACCTGATTTCCATCTTAACCGTCATCAGGAAGCGGTTCGAGTCGGTCACCATCGCGGCGCGGCCCATCGCTTCGTCGAGCACCGTAGCGATGATCCCGCCGTGCGCCACGCCGGGGTAGCTCTGGAAATGGTCAGGGACAACCAACGTCGTGAACACCGCGCCGTCGTCGCCGTTGAAGAAGCGCAGCTTCAGCCCGACCGGGTTCTCCAGCCCACACACGAAACAATGCCTGGAGTTAGGTTGTAGATCGCTCATTGTCATGCCACCGCGAAGGCGTCGATCATCGCCTTCACGTCGTCGCCGAGCGGATACAGGATCGGGCACGTCGCGCCGGCGGCCAGGTACTCGCGCACCTTCGCGCGGCACTCATCCGGCGTGCCGGAAGCGGTAATCAACTGCACCACGTCGTCGGGCACAAGCTCCATCGCCTCCTCGATTTGCTCCTCGGTCGCCGGCCAGGTGAGCACGCGCTGAATCTCGTCCAGAAGCGCCTGGCTGACCCCGCTCGCCTTCATGATGTGCGGCTGCTGGCCCAGGTATTGCGTCACCAGCTTGCGCGCGTTGTCGAGCGCCTTCCTGCGGTCCGTGTCCAGCGAGCACACCACCAACTGCGGGCGGTCGATGGCGTCGATCTTGCGCCCGGCCTTCCTCGCGCCAGTCTCTAACCGCTCCATCGCCGACTCGTTGTACTTCGGCGACACCAGGTAGTTGAGCACCACGCCGTCGGCGATCTCGCCGGTCAGTTCCATCATCTTGTCGCCAGTCGCGCCAATGTAGATCGGCACGTGGCGCGGCGCGCGCCGCCCGTGCACGATGTCAAGCTCGATGCCGGTCACGTGCACGAACTCGCCATGAAACGTGACGCGCTTCATCGCCAGCAAATCGCGCACCACGGTGACCACCTCGCGCATCGCTTGAAGCGGCTTGCGGCGGTCGATGCCGACGTTCTTCGCCAGCGGGTCCCACCACGCGCCGATGCCGCAGAGAATACGGTCTGGGGCGAGATCGTCGAGGGTGAGGAAGGTCGCGGCGATCAAGGCGGCGTTGCGCGTCCAGTTGTTGATGACGCCGGAGCCGACCTTGATCCGGCTCGTGGTGGCGGCGAAGGCGGCCATCGGCACAATGGCGTCGCGCACCAGGCGCGACTCGGCCTGCCATACCGCCTCGAAGCCGCGCTGCTCGGCGTACTGCACGTACTTGATGCCGTCCGGGATCGGGTGGGCGTCCTGAAGGTAGAGCGCTACGCGGTCGGGCATGGTTTCCTCCTCGGTTTGAGCTGACCGCTACGGGCGGGTAGAAGGGCTTTGCTGCTATTCGGTCGAAAAGCGCTTCTGCGCATACTCCTTCTGGCGAGACCTGCAAGACTCCTGTTTGAGGTTACTGAACTACAAGCGCCAACAACTCCGGCATAATGGCCGGCTCGCCCAGTTCCTCGGCGAGCGCGCGGTAACGCGCGAGGTCGTCGGGCGTGTCGATGTCCAACGCCAGGCGCTCGGACCGCCACACCCCCACCTCCGCACCGGCCTGCTCGGCGCGCGCGATATGCCGCCGGAAACTCCCCGGCCCATAAGCGTACTCGATCACGCCCGGCGGACACGTCAGCAGGGCGTTCGTGCCGTCGTCCCGCCGGTCCGGCGAGAGCACGACCGCGCGCTCGCCTCTGCATCCCAGGTCCGCCAGCGTCTCCAACTCCTCCGCCGAGAGCAGCGGCAGGTCAGCAGGCAACACCAGCGTGGAAGTTGCGCCCATCGTCTTGGTGACCTGCGCAGCCCGCGTCAACGCGGCGTTGAGTTCGGGCGCGCCGCTCTCCAGCACGGTCTGCACACCGAAATTACGCGCCTCGGCCAGCGCGTGCGGGTCGCGGCTAATCACAAGCACCCCCTTGACAACCGGCGACCGGGTCAACACTTCCAACACGTGATGCAACATCGCCTCCGCCAGCGCACCGCGCTGCTGCCGGTTCAAAACAGCGTTCAATCGGCTCTTTGCCAGATTCCACGGCTTCACCGGGACAATCGTCCAAAGGTTCACAGCGTTTTGCTCCAGTCCAATATCTCGCTCGCCAGACGTCGCTTATCCTCATCCGTCCTCATCACCGTGTTCGTTACCAGAGTCTTCACTCCCAGCGCGTGCACGCGCGGCTCATGATCGGCGTCCTGCGTGTCGAACACGAAGCCGTCGAGCAGGCCCCGATAGTACGACGCCACCCCCACCGGCGACACCTCCACCCCCATCTCGGCCATGAGCTTCGCCGCCGGCCCCTTGAGCGCCGCGCCGCCCACAATCGGGCTGACTGCGACGACGGCGGCCTTCCCTGCCGCCAGCCGCGACCGCAGGCCACCGACGGCCAGCATCGGCTCAATTGAGAGCACCGGGTTCGACGGGCAGAGCACCACCAGATCGGCGGCGGCGAGCGCGGCGCGCACATCATCAGTGAGAGAGGCCGTTTCCGCGCCGACATAGCGCAACCCGGTTACGACCGGCTCCCAACGTCGCCGCACGAAGTATTCCTGAAACGCCAATGTGCCCTCGTCCTGTGTATCCACCAGCGTGGACACGCGGTCATCGGTGACGGGGAGGACGCGCGGTCCAACCCCTAGCGCCCGGCACAGTCGCTCCGTGACCACCGACAGGCGCTCGCCAGCGCGCAGCGCCAATGTGCGCACCAGGTGCGTGGCGATGTCGCGGTCGCCAAGCATAAACCAGGTCTCCGCCCCGTAGCGACCCAGCATCTCCAGCGCGGCGGTCGTGTCACCGGCGACGCCCCACCCCTTCACCGGGTCAGCCAGGCCGGCAAGGGTGTACATCACCGTGTCCAGGTCGGGGCAGATGTACAGCCCGTGATGCTCGAAGTCGTCGGCGACGTTGACCACCACTGTCAGATGGTCAGCAGGGAGCGCCAACGCCAGGCCCAGGGCGAGCTTGGCCCCGCCCACGCCCCCAGCAAGCGCGACGACGCGATTAGAACGCTCACTCACCGCCAGAACACCCGCGTTTTTAGGGGGTAGCGGTCCTTGGTCCGCGCCTCTGCCGGATAGCCTAACGTGATTAACCCCAACGCCTCGTAGTCCTCCGGCAGATCGAGCGCGGCGCGCACCACGTCTGGGCAAAAGAGCGGCGCGCACATCCAGCACGCGCCCAGGCCCTCGGCGTGGGCCATCAGCAACAGGTTTTGACCCGCCATCGCTACGCCCTGGATTGCCATAATCCGTTCGTTGACCTGCCGGCGCGCGTCCGGGTACTGGTCCATGTCAGTCATGGTCATACACAGGACGATGAGCGCCGGCGCGGTCCCCAAGCGCTTGCGCGAGCGGTCCACCTGGAGCGTGATCTCCTCCGCCGGCAGCCCGTCGGCGGACAGGTCGTCACGCCAGCGCGCCGCCATCAGCTCCACCAGCCGCACCCTGGTTTCTGGCGTCTTGACGACCACAAAGCGCCAGGGTTGGCGGTTGTGCGCCGACGGCGCGAAGGTCGCAGCGCGGAGCAGCCGCTGGATCAAGGCGTCGGGCACAGGCCGAGGCAGATACCGCCGCACGGAGCGGCGGCTTTCGATTATACCCAATAGGGTGTCTGTGTTCATGCGGGGGTCTCGGTGCGCTACTCGGTGCTCGGTTCTCGGTGCCGGAAGCCGGGTACTGAAAGTCTGGCGTTGACGATCGGTAGATATATGACCTGCGTGCTCTCGTATTTCAGAGCGTGGTGATCGTCTTGGCGACGCGCAGCTGCTTGGGGAAATGGGGCAGATACCCCGCCAGTTCGCTCCAACGCCCGGCGGCGCGCCCTTCCAGGTAACGGCTCAACACGCTGACCATCCCCGGCAGGATCGTCAGGCCCTCGGCTTTGGTCTGCATCAACACGTAGGCTTTGGCCTCCTGCTTGCTGACGGCCTGTTCCAGGACCAGCCCCACCGCCCCGACCACGAAGAGCGCGGCGAACTGCTCGCTGAAGGTCGGGTACTTGGTCGCAAACGGCTGGGTGAGCGGGAGCTTCTGCGCCTCCACCTTCGCCACTACATCGGCGTGCTGCCGTAAATAGGCGAGCACCAGCAGCCGACCATACGCACTCAGAACAGCCCGGATGAGATGCGCCGGGTCCTCGTCAAAAGGCCAGGGCGGGTTATCGCCCCAGGCGATGCGCGGCGGGACCACGCAACACAGCTCAGCGCCCACGCGCAGCCCGACCTCGGCGTTGGTTGGGTAGCTGATGTTGGGGAAGGCGACAAAGGTTTCGGCCACCGGGCCGATGAACAACTCCAGAAAATCGTGCAGGTTAAGCGGCTGCAACACGGTCTCGGCAGCGGCTTTGGCCTCGTTCCAGTAGAATGATTCCTCCTCCCACCACGCCGCCAGGTTGCACACCTCGTGAAAGTGGCGCAGGTGCTCGTTCCATCGGGGCGGCACCCAGCGCGGCGTCTCATCGCTTTCCAGGCCAGGCCACGACAGGCGCATGACGTAGGTGTACATCGCCTCCAAGGGCGCGCCCTTGTCGAGAAGCACCTGCATGGCGTGCACGGCGGGGTGATGAGTGTACTCCGACACGACCTTGCGCGTGCCGCGCGCGTGCAGGTGTGTGCCATGCGGCTTGTGCTCTTGTTCCTCCTCCGGCCAGCGCGTGGCAGCCAGAAGCGCCGAGAGCAACCGGACGCGGTCGTCGATGCGGACCTGTACCCTGCGCTGGTTCATGCCCCCTCACGGTCGAAATACATCTAGCTACCGGACACTGAACGCATGTTCGAGAAAAAGGCTCTTGTATTCTCTTACCTCACCCCCTCGCCCGTCGGGCAGTCCCCTCTCCATACGATGGAGAGGGGGACTGCAGACGCTGAACAAGACCGACTCCCCCTCTCCGCGTGCGGAGGGGGGACAGGGGCTAGAGTCAGGCGCAGCCGGGGTGAGGTAAAACCAAGACCGACGAGCAAAAACCATGAACAACTGTCCGATGTCCGGTAGCTAGCAGAGCGCGCTTAAGTCCGCAAACAGTCAGAGGGATGTCACGATGCGCAGAACGCTCTTCAGTGTGTGCGTGCTGTTGCCGTTATTAGCCAGCGCATTTTCCTGGGAGCAAGGAGCGCAGGCTCCCACGGAAAACTACGCCCTCGCGTTCGACGGCGTTGATGATTACGTAGAGATCGCGCACCGGGCGGACGTGAACTTTGGCCGTCTGGAGGACGCTTACACCGTTGAAGCCTGGGTCTACCTCCCCGCGGGAGCGAGGAGCTTCATCATCGCCGCGAAGGGACAGTACGGCTGGGGCGACGAACAACCCTTTACCCTCGAAATCGATGCGCGCCTGTGCCCAGGATTCGGCGTCGGCGACGCGGCAGTCTGGCAGAATGCTGGCCTCTTCAGCCCGGACGCGATCTCTACAGGCGAGTGGCACCACATCGCCGGCGTCCGCGACACAAACACGGACACCATTCGCTTATACGTTGATGGCGTCTTGAAGGGCGAGGTGCTGGACGACATGGAGGCCGAGTTTACGCGGGAGACGCCCATCTACATCGGCAGGAACCTGGGCGGCGGTTTCGGCAGGGCAATCGTGGACGAACTGCGCATCTCGAATATCGCCCGTTACACAGACAACTTTGCCGTTCCGCGAGCGCCCTTCATCCCCGACGAGCACACCGTGCGGCTCTGGCACTTCGATACCGGCGAAGGCGACACCACATTCGACTCGACGGTCGCGGACGAGGGTAAGATTTCCGGCGCGACCTGGGTGACGGGGTATCCTTTCCCAGAGACAGTCTCTTATGACCGCAAGCCGCCTGTGCTGGCGAATCCGCAGCCTACCGGCGTGTTGCCGCCCTATTCCAACCTGGCCCCCATCAGCATCGACACAGACGAGAGCGCCAAGTGCCGCCATGCGCGCCGCGCCGAGGCGCCTTACTCACAGATGATCCCTTTCGACAGCGTTTTCACCACGCACCATGAAGCGACCGCTTACGACCTCCATGACGGCAACGCCTATACACTTTACGTGCGCTGTGTGGACAGGGCGGGCAACCTCACCCCAACACCGGGGGTGATTTCTTTTGAAATCGACATCGTGGTGGACCGCACGCCGGTGGAGTTTTCGAGCGTGCAGACCAACGCCGATACAGTGGGTTTGTATAACAAGTTCGAAGTCTCGTTCAAGATCAACAAGACGTATCCCAATCCCTACCAGCCCTATTCGACGGAATTCGGCCCCTACGGCGTGTCGGTCGATGGCCTGTTCTCGCCCGACCACTGGCAGACGACCATCACCCAACCCGGCTTTTATTATGAAGCTTTCGAGCGGGTGGCCGATTTCGATTGGACCTCGTCCCTATACCCCACCGGCGAGGTAATGTGGAAAGTGCGCTTTGCGCCGACGGCGCTGGGCGATTGGGAGTACAAAATCCGCGTAACCGACGCTTCGGGCGCTTATTACTACCCGGAAGACGGAGCGCTGACGTTTGACGTCGCGCCGTCGGACAACCCAGGGTTTGTCCACGTCAGCCCAACCGATAACCGCTATTTTGAGTTCTCGAATGGAGAGACCTTCTTCCCCTTTGGTTTCACCGTCGGTGCCAAGACGTTCGAGACCCTGAATCACGACTTGGCGCAGATCGGGGAGGATGGCGCGAATTTCTTCCGCTGGTGGCTCTCCGGCACCGACATTCACGGCTCGTCTACGACGCCTTGGCAGATTACAGACGTGCCATTCGACGGACATATGGGACCGACCGGCCTGAGCGCCGCAGCCGCCTGGGGAGATGGCTTGTTCTCGGTCAAACTGGACACTGAAAACGTGCAATGCTTGTCTCAGAAAGTCCCGGTCAGACTGAACACCACGTATGTGCTCTCGGCGCGCGTCAAGCTGGTCGATGTTGGGAATCCCATCGATGACAACTACCCCTACGGGTTCATGTTCCGCGAAGCCGGCTGGGCGGAGCCTCACCGTTGCCTCCAACCCGGCGAGGGACGCCCCCTTTCACAAGACCCGGTCGCCGCATCCGGCACACACGATTGGATGGTCGTCACCGAGCGCTTTAACAGCGGCGACCGCCGCACGCTCTCAGTCAAGCTGAATCTGCAAAACGTCCGCGAGGGCGTGGTGTATATCGATAGCGTCTCGCTCCGGGAGGATCTGGGGGACGGACAACTGGGACCGGAGGTCCTTTCGCGGCCCGATTTTGACTTTCAGAACTACTTCTCGCAGCGGCCTTCGTGGTTCCTCGACTACGCGCTTGAGCAGGCCGAAGCGTTCGGTCTCTACTACAAATTCGTCATCTTTGAAAAACGCGATTGGCTTTATCGCCACATGAATCGTTTCGGTCGGGCGCAACTGAAGGACGATCAAACCCTGGGGGTTTTCCACTCGGCGCCGGGCGCGCCGGTGCGTCGGATGCACGAGAATTACCTCCGCTACCTGACCGCGCGCTGGGGCTATTCGACTTCGGTGCACTCGTGGGAAGCGGTCAACGAGAATCACCCCGGCGACCCCGGCCACCTGACCTTTGTCAACGACCTGGCGGCATACATCAAAGAGGTTGATCCCAACCAACACCTGGTCACCACGTCGTTCTGGTGTTGCGGGATCGGCGACCGTTTTGATCTATGGAACGATCCGCGTTTCCCCAACATCGATTACGGCGACGTGCATCTCTACATCACCTACGGTGAGTGGGGTCACGGTCCCTGGGTGAACACCCCGGAGACGTACTTTGATACAGCCAACTTCGTCAAGGCTCACACCGACTTAATCCGTGCCCAGGATTACCACTTCCCCTTCGTCGCCGGCGAGGTGGGCCTGATGGACGACGTTGAAGAACAAGACGCCCTGGCGCTCGACACGGAGGGCGTGTGGCTGCATAACCTGCTGTGGGCGTGGCTCTACGACGGGCGACTCTCCCTCATCTACTGGTTCGACGACAACATCTTCCGTCACGGGCTTCCCGACGTGTACCGACCGATCCGCGCTTTCCTGGATGGCGTCCCGCTGTCGTCGGGGTTCTACCAGCACGCGGAGGCGCAGGTCAGCAACCCCAACCTGCGCGCCTGGGGCCAGAAAGACACGCAACACGGCGGGCTGCACCTGTGGGTTCAGAACACGGCGCACACCTGGAAAAACGTCGTGGACGGCGTGGACATCCCCCCGGAGTCGGGCGTCATCACGGTGGGAGGCTTCGCGCCGAATCAGACGCTCAGCGTCGAGACATGGGATACTTACACTGGCCAAATCGTCGCCACGACGCCGACGACCACCAACGCCGCCGGCGACCTTGCGCTCGCCGTGCAAGACCTGCGGACGGACCAGGCCTTCCGCGTCATGCCGCAGTACCCTTAGACGCCTGTGCGCAACATGCCGACAAGGTTTAAGCCCCTTGTCCGGTGGTCTGGCGCGCTAGCCGACCCGGTAATTGCGGCACCACTCCGAGACCATTCCCAGCCTGACGATGGCCTCCTCGTCCGCGCCTTCGGGCACTTCGTCCGAGACGCCCAACACCAGGCGCGGGTGAAACAGCTTCACGACCTTCTCCGTCGTTTCCATCAGTTCCTCGCGCGAGTAGGTGGGCAGGAACAGCACGGCGGGGATGCCGTCCAGCAACACCTTGTCGCCGATGTGCTCCTTCGTCTCCTCCAGCGAGACATCCCCCTGCGGCAGCGGCGTCAACGCCTCAATGCCGTCGAAGGGCAGGTCCTTGAAGTACGGCAGGAGCGAGCGGTAATAGCCGTCCAGGTGCACATGGCTGAAGAGGCCCGCCTGTTTGAGCTGCCCCGCGCGCTTCGCGTAGAACGGGATCAGGTATTGCTCGAAATAGTGCGGCGAGAGCAGGTGCGCGTGCAGGTTCTCGCCGAAGTTCACAATCTTGACGCCGCCGTAAGCGATGATTTCTGCGTAGAGCCGGTCGTAAGACTCGTCGATCACCTGCATCGTCGTTTCGATGTCGTCGCGGTAATCCGCCAGCGCGTAGATGAAGTCCTGAAACTTCATCCAGATCTGAACGAGCGCCTGGTACGGGCTTTTCGGCAAATAGAACTGCGGCTCGCCCCGGTCGCCGACGAACGCGCTGCCCTGCTCGAAGTTCTCGCGCGAGAAGGTGTAGGTCATGCGCCCGTATAGCCAGCGCAACTTCTTGAGGTCGTCCGGCCCCTTGACCGCGAACCCGACCACGCGCCAAGTCTTGTCGGGGGTGCGCTTGAGCGTTTCGCAGAGGTCGCCGTAGGGAGTCTCGTAGACGCGCACGCCCTCGCGCTCAGATAGTTGCTCATGGACTCTGGCTTCGGGCGCAAACTGCTGAAAGACGCAGCCGGGCATCCCCGTGTAGTAGTCGATGTAGCGCATGGAAACCCGGAGTTCGTCGAAAAGGTCCAGCAGGCTGTAGTCGCGGTATTTCTCAGGCATCTTGCCGAAGATGCGGTGCCACTCGTACCAGGGTTCGAAGCGCGGCTGAAAGAAGACGTGCGGGATCGGCTCGCTCTTGAATACGTTCAGGTTCATCTGGCGAAAGGTCATCGGCGCGTGCATGGCAAAACCTCCAGACGAAGCATAAGGCGCAGCAACGATTGTACTCTGCAAAGAAAGCTCCCCGCGAGCTTGAGGCTCGCGAGGAGCTACCGGATGCGATGAAAACAAGACAGACGCCAGCCGCCCCAGCGACGGCGCTGTCTTGTCAGAGGGTACGCGGCTAACGCTAAGCCGGGCGTTTAACGCTTGGTGTAGGTGGGCGCCTTGCGCGCGCGCTTGAGGCCGGGTTTCTTGCGCTCTTTGGCGCGCGGGTCGCGCGTGAGCAGGCCGGCTTGGCGCAGCGCGATGCGGAACTCCGGGTTGATCTTCGTCAGCGCGCGCGCGATGCCCAACTGGATCGCGCCGGCCTGCCCGGTCACGCCCCCGCCCTGCACCTTGACGGTGACGTTGTAGTGCTTTTCCTGCCCGACCAGGCGCAGCGGCGCGACTATCGCCTCCTGATCGCCCAGGCGCGGCAGGTACTCTTCAACGGGCTTATCGTTGACGATCAGGTTGCCCGCGCCGCCGGGGTACAGGCGCACGCGCGCCGAAGCCGTTTTGCGTCGCCCGACTGCCTCATAGTACTGTTGTTCAGCCATCGATTCTCCCTGTCAGCAATTCCAGCTTAGGCCCAGGCTCACAGTTCCAGCGACTTGGGTTTCTGCGCCTGGTGCGGATGCTCCGGGCCGGCGTATACCTTCAGCTTCTTAATCAGCTTCCGGCCCAGACGGTTCCTCGGCAACATGCCTTTTACGGCGGCGCGGATGGCCCGGTCCGGGTAGGTTTCAAGTTGCCGGCGCAGGCTGACCGTTTTCAGCCCGCCGTGATAGCCGGAGTGGCGGTAGTACATCTTTTCGTCAAGCCGGCCGCCGGTCACGGCGATCTTCTCGGCGTTGACGACGATGACAAAGTCGCCCGTGTCCAGGTTGGGCGTAAAGATGGGCTTATGCTTGCCGCGCAGAATCGCGGCGATCCGGGTGGCGAGTCGTCCGAGGTTTTGCCCGGCGGCGTCCACCACGTACCACTCGCGCTCGATGTCTTTCGGCTTCGTGACGTAGGTCTTCACGCTCTCATCACTCCAGGTATTGCACACTGACCAGGCACAAGCCATGCGGCGGGGCCAACGGGCCGGCGCGCGACCGGTCCGCCGAGGCCAGGATGTCGGCGAAGGCTACGGGGCTTCGGGAACCCGCGCCGACTTCGACCATCGCGCCGACCAGGCTGCGCACCATGCGCTGTAAGAAGGCGTTCGCCTCGATGGTGAACACAAACGTGTTCCCCGCTCGATCCCACTCCGCCCGCTTCACGACGCGCACGGTGTTCTCGCCTTGCGGCGGGCGGCCAAACGCGGCGAAGTCATGCTCACCGGGGAGATATGCCGCCGCCGCTTGCAGCGCGGCCAGTTCCAGCGGCCGGCTCACATGCCAGGCCGTGTGCAGGTGCAGCGGGTGCCGCACGGGTGCGTTGTAAATATGGTATTGGTAAGTGCGACTCAGCGCATCAAAGCGCGGATGAAAATCCGCGCGCGTTTCGTCAATCGTCTGCAACGCGATATCGCGCGGCAGGTTGGCGTTCAGCGCGCGCAACAGGTCCGGCGCGCTGTGCCGCCAGTCTACATCCCAGGCGATCACCTGCCCGGTAGCGTGGACGCCGGTGTCCGTGCGTCCCGCGCCCATGATGGTAACGTCCTGTCCGGTCACAAACCGGAGCGCCTCTTCGAGCGCGCCCTGGATGGTCCGCGCGCCGCCGCTGCCGGCGGCCTGGCGTTGGAACCCGTAATAATCGGTGCCGTCGTAGGCGACAATGGCGCGATAGCGCCGCCTGCTCATGCTTCGGGGCGATCCACCAGTTCCAGCAAGACCATCGACGCGGCGTCACCCGTGCGCGGCCCCAGCTTCACCATGCGGGTGTACCCGCCGAGCCGTTCCTCATAGCGAGGCGCAAGCTCGTCAAAGAGCTTCTGCACGGTTTCCGACTTGTTGAGGCGCGCGGCGGCCAGACGCCGGGCGTACACTTCTTTTGGGCCGCCAGCGGCCACGCCGCGTTTGGCAAGCGAAATCATCTTCTCCGCCTGCGCGCGGATGGCGAGCGCCTTCGCCTCGGTGGTCTGGATGCGCTCGTGCTCGAACAGCGCCGTAATCAGGTTGCGCCGCAGCGCGGTCCGGTGCCCCTTCGATCGATTCAGTCTCTTTCCAGCTACGCGATGTCTCATGGTGTGTCGCTCTTTGTCTGTTACTGCTCGTCGGACAGGCTCATCTGCACGTCTTCGGTGAGAAAGCCCTTTTCGCGCAAGCGCGTCACCAATTCGTCGAGCGATTTCTCGCCGAAGTTGCGGATCGCCAGCATGGCGTCCGGGCCGCGCTCCAACATCTCCAACACCTCGCCGACGCTGGTGATGCCGGTGCGCTTGAGCGAGTTAAAGACGCGCACGCTCAGATCAAGCTGCTCGATGGGCGTGTCGTAGATTTCGCGCGGCAGGCCGCCTTCCTCCACCGCTTCGACCTCAGTGGGCGGGATGAGGTCATCTTCTTTGACGCCGGCCACAATGCGCAGGTGATTGATGAGGATTTGCGCCGCCTGCCGCATGGCCTCTTCGGGGCGAATGGTGCCGTCGGTCCAGATTTCCAGCACGAGCCGGTCGTAGTTGGTCTTCTGGCCCACGCGCGCGCGTTCCGTGTCGTAGTTGACGCGGCGGACCGGGCTAAAAATGGCGTCAACCGGCAGCTCACCGATGGGAAGACGGCCTCGTTCCTCCGCTGGCGAATAGCCCCTGCCGGCCTGTACGGTCAACTCCATCTCAAAGTGCGCGTCCTCGCTGTCCACCGTGCACAGGTACAGGTCCGGGTTAACGATCTCGACTTCGGGCGGGCAGATGATGTCGGCGGCGGTGACGACGCCCTCGCCGTGCACTTCCAGCCGCAGGCGCGACGATTCCACGTCATACAACTGGAGGCGCAACTGCTTGACGTGCAGGATCAGTTGCGTCATGTCTTCTTTGACGTGCGGGATGGTCGAAAACTCGTGGTGCACGTCGGCGACCCGGATCGAGGTGACCGCCGCGCCCGCCAGCGACGACAACAAGACGCGCCGCAGGGCGTTGCCAACGGTAATCCCAAACCCCCGCTCCAACGGGCTGATGATAAACCGCCCGTAGTTGCGCGATGTGGCATCGCCTTCGATTTTGGGCAACACCATACTATTGGTGCTCACGCACTCCCTCCTGGCTGACCCTGGTGCGGGCGCGCCGGCCAACAGGCCCGCCCGCGAAAGGTTCAGGCATGAAACGATCAACGCGAATAATATTCCACAATGAGGTGTTCGTTCACCGGCAGGTCAATGTCCGACCGCTCCGGCGCACGTACCACCCGCGCAACCAATGTATTGGCGTCCAGGCCCAGCCACTCCGGGATACCGGAACGGTTGGCAAGGACCTCGCGGATGTTCTGGAAATACGCATGTCGGCGGCTCTCCTCGCGCACGCTCACCTCATCGCCGGGGCGGAGCAGCAGCGAAGGGATAGTGGTGCGCCGACCGTTCACGGTGAAGTGACCGTGTTGGACCAGCTGGCGCGCCTGAGCGCGCGAGTCGGCGAGGCCGAGCCGGTAAACGGCGTTGTCCAGCCGGCTTTCCAGGATGCAGAGCAAATTCGCGCCGGTCAAGCCGGAGCGGCGCAACGCTCTGGCGTAATAGCGCCGGAACTGCGCTTCCAGAACGCCGTAGATGCGGCGCACTTTCTGCTTCTCGCGGAGTTGCAGGTTATAGTCCGAGGTCCGCCCGCGCCGGAATTGACTCTCGTGCCCGTGCTGTCCGGGCGGATAGGCCCGGCGCTCAATCGCGCACTTGGGTGAGAAGCAACGCTCACCCTTCAAAAAGAGCTTCTCGCCTTCGCGGCGGCACAGTTTGCAGACTGGTCCCAGGTAACGAGCCATGTGGTGCTAACTTCCTCCGTAGCTCAAGCCGAATGTTACACGCGACGCTTTTTCGGCGGGCGGACGCCATTGTGCGGGACCGGGGTAACGTCGGTGATCGAGCGCACCCTCAGCCCGCTGGTCTGGATGGCGCGGATGGCCTGCTCACGCCCCGGCCCCGGCCCTTTGACAAAAATATCGGCTTCCACCATCCCCTGTTCGAGCGCGGTTTCCGCCGCGCGCTGGGCGGCCATCCGCGCGGCGTAGGGTGTGCTCTTGCGGCTGCCCTTAAAGCCGCTGGTGCCGGCGCTGGCCCAACAGATGGCGTTGCCCTGCTGGTCGGTCATCGTCACAATCGTGTTATTAAACGTCGCATGGATGTGAGCCTGACCGTAAGGGATGACCTTCCTTACTTTCTTCGCTCCGGTTCGACGTGTCGTTCGTCGGCGTCCCATGTTACCTCTGTTTCCTCCTGAAGGTTGCCCCTTGCCCGCCATAAACCCATGACCGGACGGGCGCAAAGAGCAAAAGCTCACCCAACCGATTACTTCTTCTTCATCCCCCGGCGGCGGCCCCGCCCGGCGACGGTGCGTTTCGGGCCTTTGCGCGTACGCGAGTTGGTGCGGGTGCGCTGCCCATGCACGGGCAGATTGCGGCGGTGGCGCAGGCCCCGGTAGCACCCAATCTCTTGCAGGCGCTTGATGTTCATCTGCACCTCGCGGCGTAGTTCGCCTTCGACGGTGAACTTGCCGACCGCTTCGCGCAGCAACGTGACCTCGGCTTCGGTCAGATCGCGCACGCGCGTGTCCGGGGCGACGCCGGTTGCCGCCAGAATCTGGTTGCTGCGCGGCCGGCCAATGCCGTAAATATAAGTAAGACCGATTTCGACGCGCTTGTTGCGCGGCAGGTCAATGCCTTCGATGCGTGCCATGCGTCACTCCTTTTCCTTACGACTCTGTCTTACCCCTGGCGCTGTTTGTGCTTGGGGTTATCGCAGATGACCATGACGATGCCCCGGCGCTTGATGATCTTGCACTTGGGGCAGCGGCGCTTGACGGATGCTCTGACTTTCATGACTCGGTCCTTTTCCGGTTCAATCGAACCCGCCGATTTTAACCCGGCCTTCACATTTCGACAACTAGAGAAGCGTTAGAATCTCCGCTTCGCCGTCCGTGATGGCGACGGTGTGCTCGCAATGGGCGCACCACTTGCCGTCGGCGGTGACAACGGTCCACTGGTCGCTGAGCACGCGCGTCTCCGGGCGGCCCATCATCAGCATCGGCTCGATGGCGAACGTCATGCCGGGCCGCAGCTCGACGCCCTGGAAGCGACGCCGACGCCGGGGCACCCAGTTGGGGATATGCGGCTCCTCGTGCATGTGCCGCCCCACGCCGTGACCGCCGTACTCGCGCGGCACGTTATAGCCGTGATTTTCCGCGAGGGTCATGATGGCGAGGCCCACGTCGCGGGTGGTGTTGCCGGCGCGCGAGGCGCGGATAGCCTCGTACAGGCACCGCTCCGTCACATCCATCAGGCGCTGAACCTCTGGAGCAATCTTACCCACCCCTGCCGAGAAGGCCGCGTCGCCGACCCAGCCTTTATAGGTCGCGCCCACGTCCAGGGTGACAACGTCGCCCTCTCTCAGCCTGCGCGGTCCCGGCGGCGCGTGTACCAACTGTTCGTTGACGCACACCGTGATAACCGCCGGGTAAGGCGGCAGGCCAGACCGGGGCGCGTAGTGCAGAAACGTCGGTATCGCGCCATGCGTGCGAATGACATCTGCCGCAATCGCGTCCAGTTCCGCGGTGGTGACGCCGGGCGCGACCGCCTTGCGCATAGCCTCCAGCGCGCGGGCCACGATCCGGCCCGCCTCGCGCATCAGGGCGATGTCCTCGCGCGTCTTGAGATAAATCGCCATGCCTACTCACGCTCGTGGATCGGGCCGATGGCTGCGAGCAAATCGGCCTTAATGGCTTCGATGCTGCGCTCGGCGTTGATTTCCACCAGCGCCCCCTTCGCCCGGTAGTAATCAATAAGCGGCTGCGTGTTGTGCTTGTAGACCACCAGCCGGCGCTTGTGGGCTTCGGGGGTGTCGTCCTCGCGCTGGTAGAGTGGCGCGCCGTCGATGTCGCACACGCCTGCCGTTCTGGGCGGGTTGAAGCGGGTGTGGTACATGTGATCCGGGTTCTGGGTGCACACCCAGCGCCCGCCCAGCCGGGCCAGCGCTTCCTCTTCGCTCAAGTTAAGGAAGGGCACGAGCGCAACCCGCTCGCCGCGCGACGCCAGCAGTTTATCCAGCGCCTCGGCCTGCGGCGCGGTGCGCGGGAAGCCGTCGAGAATGACGCCGTTGCGCGCGTCGTCGCGGTTGAGGCGTTCCTCAACGATCTGGATGGTGATGTCGTCCGGCACCAGGTCGCCGGCGGCCATGATGGCGCGCACCTTGTCCGCCAGGGGGCCGCTCTGTTCGGCCATGCCCCGGAACAGGCCGCCGCTGGTTACGTGGGGCAGGTGCAGCGCCTCTTCGAGCAGGGCGGCCTGCGTGCCTTTCCCTGCGCCCGGCAACCCCAGCAGGACGATGTAAGTAGCCACCGCATTTCCTCTCAGACCGTCACCCGCCCATCCATCCGATCATTCACTCTGGGCAGGGGGCTTATGCCCCCCTGTCCCCGGACTTCTTAAGGCGGCGCTAGCGCATAAAGCCCTCGTAGTTGCGCATCATCAACTGCGCCTCAAGCTGGCGCATGGTATCGATCACTACGCCGACCACGATAATCAAACCGGAGCCGCTGATGACGTAGGCCGGGTTAATCCCGCCAGCGGTGCCGCTGCTGCCGACAAAGATACCGCTGGCGACCTGCATGATCCCCGGCAGCACCGCCACCACGCCCAGGAAGATTCCGCCCACGAGCGTGATCCGGTTCACAATGTTGTTAATGTACTGCTGCGTGCGCTTGCCCGGTTGGATGCCGGGGATGTGCGCGCCCTGATCCTGCAAGTTCTTGGCGAGATTCTGGTTCTGGATCATGACGCTGGTGTAGAAGTAAGTGAACCCGACCACCATGACAAAGTACAGCCCCCAATACAGGAAACCGCTCTGCTGCCCGAAGTCGCTGTTGGTGCCAAAGGCGTTCTGGAAGGCGGTGGTGACGCCGCCAGGCGGCAGGAACGAGACCACGATGGACGGAAACGCGATGATCGACTGGGCGAAGATCAGCGGGATCATGCCGGCGGTGTTCACGCGCAGTGGGATGTGAGTCCGCCCGCCGCCGTAGAGCTTGCGCCCGCGCACGCGCTTGCCGTACTGGACCGGGATGCGCCGCACGCCTTCCTGCACGACCACGATGGCGATCACGGTCACGACCGTGAGCACCACGAAGCTGAGGACGTTGAAGGCCACGTTCGCGCCGCCGAACAGCCGCGCGAAGTTGGTAGGCACGCGCGCCGCGATGCCGGCGAAGATGATGACCGAAAGCCCCTGGCCGATGCCCTGCTGGGTGATGAGTTCGCCCAGCCAGATGGCAAACATGGTGCCGGCGGTCATTGTGATGACGATGGCAGCGGTGGGCAGGAAATCCTGGCCGAAGCCAGAGATGATGGGCTGGCCGCCGATTTGTTCAAAGATGCGGATTTGCCCGACCGCTTGCAGCGCCGCCATCGGGATCGCCAGGTAGTACGTCCACTGGTTCTGTTTGTCCTGGCCGCCCGGCTCGCGCAGGATTTCCTCCAGGCGCGGGAAGATGGGCACGAGCAACGTGATGATGATGCTGGCGGTGACGTAAGGGTAGACACCATTGGCAATCACGCTGAAGTTGGAGACCGCGCCGCCGGAAAGCAGGTCCAGCACGGCGATGAACCCGCCGCCCTGGTTCGCCCGCAGCAGTTCTTCTAGAGCCTGCCGGTCCACGCCGGGGACCGGGACGTGCGCGGCAAGCTGGTAGATGAAAATGATGAAGATCGTGTAGAGAATCTTCCGGCGCAGATCTTCCAGCCGCCAGGCGTTGCGTAGCGCTTCGATCATGGTTGCTTCTGCCTCCTACCCGCACAGACGGGTGTTATGCCAGGAGTTGGTCTTTGCGCAGGCGTCGGACGGTAGCGCGGGGGCCGGTGACCGGCAGTTCGAGCGTCTCGACGCTGCCGCCGGCGGCTTCGATCTTGCGGCGCGCGCGCGCCGAGAAGCGGTGCGCTTTGACGGTGAGCGCCCGGTCGATCTCGCCCGCGCCCAGGATGACCACCGGGCGGTCGGCGTCCTTGACCAGCCGCGCTTCAGCCAACGCCGCTGGCGTGACCTCCGCGCCGGCCTCGAAGCGGTCAAGCGCGCCAACGTTTACCTCCTGGCATTCAACACGGAAGATGTTGGTAAAGCCCCGCTTGAAGGGCAGGCGGCGCACCAGCGGCAACTGACCGCCTTCAAAGTACGGGCCTTTGACGCCGCCGCTGCGCGCGTGCTGGCCTTTCGTGCCCCGGCCCGCGGTCTTGCCCCGGCCCGCGGCGATGCCGATGCCTCGGCGGATGCGCCTCTTTTTGGCCCCTTCGTCGGGACGCAGGTCGTTCAATCTCATCGGGACACCTCTATTCGACTTCCTCGACCTTAACCAGGTGTCGGACCTTGTGGATCATGCCGCGAATGACGGGCGTATCTGCCTGTTCCACTGTGTGATTGATGTGGTGCAACCCCAGGGCGCGGATGGTCCGTTTCTGGGTTTTGTCGTAGCCAATCGGGCTGCGGACCAGGGTGATATGCAGTTTCCTGCTCATGACTGCCCACGCCTCCAGAACGGCTGCATCCTCTCTACCGGCTTGTCGCGCATGGCGGCGGCCTGTTCAGGAGCCACCAGCGACTCCAGCGCCTTGAGCGTGGCGCGCGCGACGTTGAGCATGTTGGCGCTGCCCTTTGATTTGGTGAGAATGTCGCGGATGCCCGCCGCCTCCAGCACGGCGCGCACCGCGCCCGCTGCGATCACGCCAGTGCCGGGCGAGGCCGGCCTTAGCAGCACAACCGCGCCGCCGTACTTGGCCTCGATCTCGTGCGGGATGGTGGTGCCGATGATGGGCACCTGCACCATGCTCCGCCGCGCCTTCTCGGTGCTCTTCTGGATGGAGTCCGGCACGCCGCGCGCCTTGTCCACGCCGACGCCGACCCGGCCCTTGTTGTCGCCCACCACAACGGTGGAGCGAAAGGCGAAGCGCCGGCCACCCTGCACGACCTTGGCGACGCGCTTGATCTCAATCACGCGCTCGTCCAGTTCTTCTTGTTCTTCGTCGCGTATGGCTTCGCGTCTTCGTTGCGCCATGGTTCCTCCCTGAGGTTAGCGCTTGGCTGTTAGCTATTCGCCGGCTAATCGCTAATAACGGATACTAAAACTCCAGGCCGGCTTCGCGCGCGGCGTCGGCCAGTGCCTTCACGCGCCCGTGATACTTGTAGCCGCCCCGGTCGAAGACGACCTTCTTGACGCCGGCGGCTTTGGCGCGCTCGGCTATCAGCCGCCCTACCACCTTAGCGGCCTCGGTCTTGTTCTTGCTCTGCGCCTGGGTGTGCGCCTCATGATCGAGCGTGGAAGCGGAGGCCAGGGTATGGCCGCGCTCATCGTCGATCACCTGCGCGTAGATGTGCGACAGGCTGCGGAATACGTTCAGGCGCGGGCGCGCGGCGGTGCCGGACACAGCAGCGCGCACACGCTGATGGCGTCGCAGGCGCGCTTTTCGACTTTGCTCACTCATCTCATCAACCTACCTTACCGGCCTTGCCAGCCTTGCGACGGATCACTTCGCCCTGGTAACGCACACCCTTGCCCTTGTACGGTTCGGGCGGGCGCAGTTTGCGGATGTTGGCAGCAATCTGGCCGACAGCTTCTTTGTCAATGCCGTCAATCACCACGAAGCGTCCGCGTTCCTCGACCGAAAACTTGATCCCCGGCGGCGGCTCTACCGCAATGCTGTGCGAGAATCCCAGATACAGCACCAGGTTGCTGCCGGCCATCTCAGCGCGGTAGCCGACGCCCTCGATTTCGAGCGTCCTCCGAAACCCCGCGCTGACGCCGACGACCATGTTGTTGAGCAAGGCGCGGGTCAGGCCGTGCAGCGCCCGGTGTTGGCGCTCGTCGGACGGGCGCGTGACATTCAGGGTGTTGTCCGCTTGAGTCACGGTGATCTCAGGGTGCAGAGTGCGCTTCAGTTCGCCCTTTGGCCCCTTGATCGTGACCTGGTTGCCCTCCAGAGCGACACTGACGCCCTTCGGCAACGGGATAGGCTTACGTCCTATGCGAGACACGGTAATGACCTCCAGTAGTCGGCAAGGACTACCACACGTAGCAGATCACTTCGCCGCCGACCCCCAGCCGACGCGCGCGCTGGCCGGTCATCAGCCCTTGCGGGGTAGTGAGAATAGCGATCCCCATACCGCTGCGCACATAGGGGATGTCGCTTTTGCCCACGTACACCCGGCAACCGGGCCGGCTGATGCGCCGGAGGCCGTTGATGACAGGCCGGCGGTCGCGGCGGCTCCTGCCGTGGTACTTCAGTTGCAGAGTCAGAGCCGGCCCCGGCTTTTCACCGCTGACGGTGTAGTCTGTAATAAATCCTTGTTCCTTCAAGATTTCGGCGATGTGCACCTTCATCCTGGAACTCGGCATCGAGACGCTCTTCTGGCGAGCCAGAAGCGCGTTACGGATGCGCGTCAACATATCGGCAATCGGGTCACTATGCGCCATGGGCGTCTCCTACCAGCTTGACTTGACTACGCCGGGGATTTTGCCCTGCAAGGCAAGCTCCCGGAAGTGGATGCGGCACAGCCCAAAACGGCGGATGTAGCCGCGCGGGCGACCACAGATTTTGCCTGAGCTGGGGTCGCGGTATTGGCAGCGGTTGCGCACGCGCACCTTATACTTGCGCCGCTCTTCGCGGACCGGCATACAGCGTTTGGCCATTGGCGAATCTCCTTCCCTTATCCGGCGCTCCGAACGACTGCCGGCGCTTCTTGTCGGGCAAAGGGCATCCCCATCAGGCTCAGCAGGCGACGCCCTTCCTCATCGGTCTTGGCGGTGGTGACGATGGTGATTTCCATACCGCGCGCTTTGTCGATCTTATCGTAGTTGATTTCCGGGAAGATCAACTGCTCGCGCAAGCCGAGGGTGTAATCGCCGCGCCCGTCGAAACCATCGGGTGAGACGCCCCGGAAGTCGCGCGTGCGCGGGAGCGCCACGTTAATCAACCGGTCCAACAACCCCCACATGCGCTCGCCGCGCAGCGTGACCTTGACGCCGATGGTGCGGCCTTCGCGCAACTTGAACGACGCGATACTCCGGCGCGACTTGGTGGTGACGGGCCGCTGCCCGGTGATGGTCATCAGGTCATCGACCGCGTGGTCGATGGCCTTGGCGTTGTCCAACGCTTCGCCGAGGCCGATGTTGACCACGACCTTGACAAAGCGCGGCGCTTCCATCACATTATGGTACTTGAACTCTTCGATCATCGCCGGGACGACTTCTTCCCGGTAGCGTTGAAGCATCTTGTTCATCACTCAATATCCTGTCCGCAACCTTCGCGCTTGCAGACGCGCACTTTCACGCCATCGTCCCGATAACGGAACCCCACGCGGGTGGGTTCGCCGCAGTGCGGGCACACCAGCATCACGTTTGAGATATGGATGGGTGCCTCGAACTCGATGATGCCGGGTTGAATCTGGCCTCGCCCAGCGCGCTGCGGGCGCTGGTGCTTGCGGGCGATGTTCACCTTTTCCACCACCAGGCGGTCATCCTTGGGCAGCACGCGCAACACCTCGCCGCGCACGCCAATATCACTGCCGGTGATAATTTCTACTGTGTCGCCTTTTCTAATCTTTCGCATCGTTACGCCTCCACGCCAAGCCGCTAGAGCGTTTCAGGGGCCAGAGAGACGATCCGCATGAACCCCTTCTCACGCAGTTCGCGGGCTACCGGGCCGAAGATGCGCGTCCCTTTGGGGTTTTGGGTATCGCCATCCAGGATGACGGCAGCGTTGTCGTCAAAACGGATGTACGAACCATCTGGGCGACGATACTCTTTGGTGGTGCGCACGACCACTGCGCGCACGACGTCGCCCTTCTTGACGCTGCCCTGCGGCGACGCCGACTTGACCGCAGCGACCACAATGTCGCCCACCGCGCCGGTCTTGCGCCTGGAGCCGCCCATCACCCGGATAACCAGCACTTCGCGCGCGCCAGTATTGTCGGCGACTCGCAAAAGGCTCTCTTGCTGGATCATGGCTCGTCCCTCGTGGTTTCAGTCTCGGCCTCTATGACGGCGGCCTCCCTGACGGATGCGCGTTTCTCAATCGCTTCGAGCGCCCAGCGCTTGCGCTTGCTGATGGGCCGACTCTCCACGATCCGCACGATGTCGCCGAGTTGGGCTTCGCCGCGCTCGTCGTGCGCCATGAAGCGCTTGGTGGTGCTGAGCACCTTGCCATAGAGCGGGTGTCGCTTAGCGGTGGTCACGGCGACCATGATGGTCTTTTGCATTTTGGTGCTCACTACGCGGCCCGTCAGCCGCCGACGACGGTTTGCCATCAGGCTTCCTCCTCTTTCGCGGAGACCAGCGCGGCGGCCAGGGCGCGTTCGCGGAGCACGGTCAACAGACGGGCCAGGTCGCGCTTGACTTCTTTCATGCGCGCATAATTCTCCAGCGTGCCCATTTTCTCTTGCAGGCGCAGGTTGAACATCTCCTCACGCCGGTCTTCAAGGGTAGTGCGAATCTCACCGTCGCTCATGTCGCGGATCTGGGAGATTTTCATGGCGCCACCTCCTCGCCGGAGATCGGGTCGATGCGCTTGATGAACTTGGTCTTAATCGGCAGTTTGCGCCCGGCCAGACGCAGCGCCTCGCGGGCCACGTCTTCAGGCACGCCGGCCAGTTCGAACATCACCCGCCCCGGCCTGATGACGGCGACCCAGTGGTCCACCGAGCCTTTGCCCTTGCCCATGCGGGTCTCGGCGGGCTTGGCGGTCACAGGCTTGTCGGGGAAGACGCGGATCCAGACCTTGCCGCGCCGCCGCATATGGCGCACGATGGCGCGCCGGCTCGCTTCGACCTGCCGGCTGGTCACCCAGGCCGGCTCCAGGGCTTGCAGCCCGTAGTCGCCGAACTGAACCTCCGCGCCGCGCAAGGCTTTGCCTCTCATACGGCCCCGCATTTGCTTGCGATATTTGACTCTCTTGGGCATTAACATGGCAGTATCCTTCGCGTTCCTACTGGCTAACGTAGACGTCAGTAGGTTCGGTTTCTTGTTCCGGGAGCACGTCGCCCTTATAGATCCAAACCTTCACGCCAATGCGGCCATACGTCGTCAGCGCCTCTGCCCTGGCGAAGTCGATGTCGGCGCGCAGGGTGCTGCGCGGCACCCGGCCTTCCATCTGCCACTCGCGGCGCGCCATTTCGGCAGCGGCGAGCCGGCCGCTGGTCTGAATCTTGATGCCTTTCGCGCCCTGGCGGATGGCCTGCGTGACCGCGCGGCGCATGGCGCGGCTGTGACCGATGCGGCGTTCGAGCTGACCGGCAACGTTCTCGGCCACCAGCTTGGCGTCCAGGTCGGGCTTTTCGACTTCCTCGACTTCAACGCGGACCTTTTTCCTGGTCAGATCCTCCAGACCGGTGCGCAACTTCTTGACGCTTTCGCCCTTGCGCCCGATGAGCACGCCGGGCCTGGCCGTCCAGATGGTGACCTGAACCTGGTTGGGATAGCGCTCGATCTCGATGCGCGCGATGCCAGCGCGTTTGCCCTCTATTTCGATGAACTGGCGGATTTTGAAATCCTCTTGCAACAGCTCCCGATAGCGCGGCCCTGCCGCGAACCAGCGCGCGTCCCAATCGCGGTTAATCTTGAGCCGGAACCCAATCGGATGTATCTTGCGGCCCATTTAGGCCTCCTCTCGCTCTGCCAGGATGACGGTCACGTGGGATGAACGGCGCAGCCAGGGCTTGAAGCGTCCGCGCGCGCCGAACTTGCGCCACTTGCGGGTAGGCCCTGCGTCGGCGAAGATGCGGACCACGTACAGGTCCTCGCGGTTCAACTCGAAGTTCTCCTCCGCGTTGGCGACGGCTGACTCGACCACTTTGGCGACCAGCCCCGCGCCCTTCTGCGGCATGAACTTGAGCACGGTCAACGCCTCGTCAGCGCCCAGACCGCGCACCCGGTCGATGACCAGGCGGGCCTTCTGAGGCGATATAGGCAGGTATTTGGCGATTGCTCGTACTTCCATGACACTCGCTCCGACTTACTTGCCGCGCTTCTTTTCGACTCTGACGTGGCCGCGGAAGGTGCGCGTCGGAGCGAACTCGCCCAGTTTGTGCCCCACCATGTTCTCGGTGATGTAGATCGGCACGTGGCGGCGACCGTCGTGAATGGCGATGGTGTGCCCCACCATCTGTGGGAAGATGGTCGAGGCGCGGCTCCAGGTGCGGATGACCTTTTTCTCGCCGGTCTGGTTCATCGCTTCGATCTTCCGCAGCAGCTTTGGCTCAACATAAGGCCCTTTTTTCAGTGAACGTGACATGGCATCCCTTCCTTACCGAGAGCTATCCTCGTTTGCGGCCTCGGCGGCGCACGATGTACTTGTCGGTGCGCTTGTTGCGGCGCGTCTTGGTCCCTCGCGTCGGCTTGCCCCAGGGCGATTTCGGCCCTGGCATTCCGGTGGGCGAGCGACCTTCACCGCCGCCGTGCGGGTGACTGTTGGGGTCCATCGCCGTCCCGCGCACAGCGGGTCGCCAGCCCAGCCAGCGCTTGCGCCCGGCTTTGCCCAGCTTGATATTGCCGTGATCGGTGTTGCCCACTGTGCCCAGAGTCGCCATGCATTCGAGGGCGATCAGCCGCACTTCGCCGCTGGGCATACGGACCTGGGCGAACTTGCCTTCTTTGGCGATGATCTGCGCCGAAACGCCCGCCGCGCGCACCAGTTGTCCACCCCTGCCAGGGTACAACTCGATGTTGTGCACCGTGGTGCCGACCGGGATGTTGCGCAAGGGCAGCGCGTTGCCGGGGCGGATTTCGGCGTCGGGACCGTTAAGCACCGTGTCGCCGACCTTAAGGTCAAGCGGCGCGATGATGTAGCGCTTCTCGCCGTCGGCGTAGACCAGCAGCGCGATCCGGGCCGAGCGGTTGGGGTCGTACTCGATGGTCGCCACCCTGGCCGGGATGCCCCACTTGTCGCGCTTGAAGTCGATGGCGCGGTAGCGCCGCTTGTGGCCGCCGCCCCGGTGCCGGATGGTGACGCGCCCGCTGTTGTTGCGCCCGGCGCGCTCGCGCATGTCGCGCACCAGCGCTCTTTGCGGTCGGTCGGTGGTGATCTCTTCAAATGTGTAGCTGGTCATCCCCCGGCGGCCCGGCGAGGTGGGCTTGTAGGACTTGATAGGCATCGCGTGCTCCTCGCTTACGCTTCAAACAGGGAGATTTTCTGCCCCTGCCCGGTGGTCACAATGGCCTTCTTCCAGGGGCTTCGGCGGATATAGCGCCGTCGCCAGCGCTGCCCGGCCTTAGCAGGCATGTTGGCGATGTGCACCTTCACTACGTCCACGTCGAAGATGATTTCCACCGCCTCGCGCACCTGGATTTTGTTGGCCCTGGGGTGCACCTCGAACACGAACTGGTTCAATTCACGGGCCATGTAGCCCGACTTCTCAGTGATGATCGGGCGCCGGATGACCTCGTAGATCGGTATCTGTGCCATGTCGTCTTCCTCTTCGCCCTAGCCCAAGAACGACTCGATCACTTCGAGCGCGCCCAGCGGCATAACCACTTTGTCAAACCCCAACAGGTCGCGGATGTTGAGATAGTTGGCGCGTAAATACCAGGCACTGGGCAGGTTACGCACGCTTTTCTCAACGTTCTCATTCCGCTCCGGCATGAGCAAGAGCGCGCTGCTCTCCCCGACCAGGGCGTCCAGGATCTGGGCCATCTCCCTGGTCTTGGGGGTTTCGAGTTGCAGTTGATCGACGACCACGATCCGTTGCTCCGCCGCCAGGGCGGAGAGCGCCGAGCGCAACGCCTGCCGCCGCATCTTGCGCGGCATGTCCTTGCGGTAACTGCGCGGGCGGGGGCCGTGCGCGACGCCGCCGCCCACGAAGATGGGCGCGTTGCGGCTGCCGTGCCGTGCGCGACCGGTGCCCTTCTGGCGATACCACTTGGCCTTGCTGCGGCGGTTTTCGGCGCGCGTCTTGACCTTGGCCGTGCCCAGGCGCGCGTTCGCCATCTGGCGCACGTAAGCCTGATGCATCAGGCCGGGGTTGACCTCAACCTCGAAGATGCTCGCCGGCAACTCGACCGTGCTGACTTGTTGGCCGTGTTGATTCAAAACCGGGACTTCCATAGCTCTAAGCCTTCTTCTGCCTGGGCTGCTTGCGCGCGGCCCGGATCATGACGATGCCGCCTTTGGCGCCCGGAACGGACCCCTTGACAGCCAGCAGGTTGCGCTCCGGGTCCACGACGATGACCTCCAGGTTTTGGCTGGTGACGCGCGCATCGCCCATGTGCCCGGCCATGCGCCGGCCTTTGATGACGCGGCCCGGCGTGGTCGTTGAGCCGAGCGCGCCCTGCGCCCGCGTTCGGTCCGACGCGCCGTGCGTCTTGGGCTGGCGGTTGAAGTGGTGGCGCTTGATCGCGCCGGCGAAGCCACGCCCTTTGGAAGTGCCGATGATGTCCACGCGCTCGCCGGTCTGGAACACGTCTACCGTGATGCGCTGGCCTTCTTCGACATCGACCTGTTTGGTGCGAAACTCACGCAGGTAGCGCAGCAGGGGAACCTCGGCGCGTTTCAGGTGGCCAAGCTGGCCGCCGGTCAAGCGCCTCTGTTTGACTTCCCCGAAGCCGAGTTGGATGGCGGCATACCCATCCCGTTCCTGGGTGCGCACCTGGGTGACGTAGCAGGGACCGGCCTCGATGACCGTGACCGGAATTACCTGCCCTGCCTCGTCAAACACTTGGGTCATGCCCACTTTTCTTCCTATGATGCCCTTCATAGTGCCTCCCAGGGACTAGCAGAGGCTATCGCCTCGCCATTAGTCGCTCAATCCTATGGCCGGCCCGCAGCCGACTTAGATCTTAATCTCGATGTCCACGCCCGCCGGCAGGTTGAGGCGCATCAGCGTGTCAATCGTCTTGCTGTCCGGGTCGAGAACGTCGATCAAGCGTTTATGGGTGCGGATTTCAAAGTGCTCCTGACTGTCCTTGTCAATAAAGGAAGAGCGTCGCACCGTGTAGCGCTCGAGCTTCGTCGGCAGCGGCACCGGGCCAACCACGCGCGCGCCGGTGCGCTCCGCCGTCTCGACGATCCGTTGCGCCGATTGATCGAGAACGCGATGATCGTATGCCTTCAGTCGGATGCGGATCTTCTGTTTCGCCATAGGATTGCCTCTTATCTCCGCTTCAGTTTTCGAGGATATCGGTGATGACGCCGGCGCCGACGGTGAGGCCGCCCTCGCGGATGGCGAACTTGGAGCCGCGCTCCAGCGCCACCGGCGTGATCAGTTCCACTTCGAGGTTGACGTTGTCGCCCGGCATCACCATCT
>DAOTXU010000255.1:0-3841 GCA_034435135.1 Anaerolineae bacterium
TAGTCCGGCGTAGCCGGGAGAGGGGGACGGGGGTGAGGTGTCCGCCAACACGACAAGCGCCACACGCACCGCGGTCGTTGGCTCAAAAGCTTGAATCACTTCTGTTCTACAGAAAGGACACGTAAACCGGATGACGTTACGACGATGGCTTCTGACTGGGCTGATAAGCTGCCTTCTGCTTGCACCTGACGTGATGACCGCGCAGGAAGGCGGGGACACGCTGCCCCTGCTACAGACGACATCCCTCCCTGCGCTTGATCCGGCTGACCTGGCAACGCGCTACAAAGGGCTGATCGGCGCGCCTCGCGTGGAACCGGCCCCTGCCTACACCGTTGGCGACGTGGAGACCTTCCTGGTGATGGACTTCGCCGCCGACGCTTACGACCGCGTAAGCGCCCGGCTGGTCTACGCGACGCCGGGCGTGTATATGTGGGTGCAGGAGGGGGCCTCCTTCAACGAGGAGCGCGTCGCCAAGGCGGCCCAAACCCTGGACGAGGAAATCTTCCCGGCGGTCCGCGCCGTCTTCGGCGAGGAGGCGCGCCCCGGCGTGGATGGAGACGAGCATATCCATATCGTGCACGCCTTCGGGCTGGGCCGGCAGGCCGGCTACTTCGACAGCGCCGACACGTTGCCGGCCCAGGTTTACGAACTCTCGAACCAGCGCGAGATGCTGGTCGTTAACCTCGAGTCGGCGCTGAGCTTCCTCGGCGCGGACTCCGAAACCGCGCCCAAATTGCTCAGCATGGTCAGCCAGCTTTACTACTCCACCCTGGCGCGCGACTTCACGCGCCTGGTCCACTTCAACCGCGACCCCGACGAGGACGCCTGGCTCGACATGGGCTTCGCCGCGCTGGGGGCGACCCTGGCCGGCGGCCCCGATAGCGGGGCAGTGAGCGAGTTCTGGCGCGCCCCCGGCGTACAACTTACTACCCGGACGGCGTTCCAGTCTGAAGCCCACACCGGGGCGGCGTTTCTGTTCACCTCCTATGTCGCCGAGCGCTTTGGCGACGACCTGATCCGCGCCTGGGTTGCGGAGCCGGCTAACGGCCTGGCGTCGCTGGACGAGGCGCTGCGCGCGCGCGGCGGGGAGGTCACCGCGCTGGACGTGTTCGCTGACTGGGTGGCGACCAACGCCATCAACGACCCCGCCTTCGCCGACGGGCGCTACGCCTATGAAGACCTGGCGCTCACGCCGCCGCGCGCCCCGGTTGACGTGATCTTCGACACGTTCCCGGTCCGCGTGACCGGCGCGGCGGTCAACCCCTTCGGGACGCATTACATCGTGGTGACCGCCCCGCCAGGCGGGGGCGACCTCCGGCTGAATTTCGCGTTCGAGGGCGCGGCGACCACGCCGGTCCTGCCGCTGGTGCCGCACAGCGGGCGCTACGTGTACTGGTCCAACCGGGGGAGCGGCGTGGACACGACGCTCACGCGCGTGTTTGACCTGAGCGGCGTCCAGAGCGCGACGCTGACGTTCTGGGCATGGCACGACATCGACCCGTACCGCGACTATGCCTACATCGCGGTCTCCGATGACGGCGGCGCGACGTGGGCCGCCCTGCCCGCCACGACCACCACCTTTATGAACCCCAACCGCCTGGCGGTCGGCGAGGGGTTCACCGGCAAGAGCGGCGGCGATAATGTGGTTACATACCCTTATCTCGGCGTCGCATTCGGCGAGGGGCTGACCATCGCCGAAGCGCCGCCCGGCAGTCCGGCAGAGCAGGCCGGCTTGCGCGCGGGCGACGTCATCGCCGCGATTGACGGGCTGCGCGTGAGCGACGCGCAGGGCGTGACCGCCGTGATCGACGCGCGCGAGGCCGGCGACGTGGTGACGGTCTCCGTGACCCGCGACGGCGCGCCGCTCGACATCCAGGTCACGCTGGGCGAGAACCCGACGCGCTTCCGCCTGGCCCTCCCAGCGTGGGATGAGCAGACGGTGGACCTCTCGGCTTACGCGGGGCGCGAAGTCCTGGTGCGTTTCGAGTACGTCAGCCAGCGCGGGGGGGACTTCCCCGGCGTCGCCATCGACGACATCCGCGTTGAGGAGATCGGTTATCTTGATGACGCGGAGACCGGCGCGGGTGGCTGGCGGGCGGAGGGCTGGGTGCGCATGGACAACACCCTGCCGGGCCGGTTCCTGGTCCAGCAGGCGCAGGGGAACGCGGTCACGCGGTTGCTCGGCCCCGACGACGCGCCGGCCGGCGCATGGACCATTGCGCTGAAGGAGGGGGAGGCCGCGTTGCTCGCCATCTCCGGCGTCACCCCCTTTACAACTGTACCGGAAAACTACGCATATGAATTGACGCGAACCGAATAGCTATGTAGGGACGCAGCCCCGCCGTGCCCCTACATAACAAACCCTGAATCAGGACTTTACTAAGAGGAGACGCAAATGGAACCCATCAACTGGGACGCGCTGCGCGAGGAAGCCATCCACCACCTGCGCGCGCTGATCCGCATCGACACCACCAACCCGCCCGGCAACGAGACCGTCGCCGCGCACTACCTGGCGGAGGTGCTGCACCGCGAAGGCATCGACAGTGTGATTGTGGGGCACGCGCCCAACCGGGGCAACCTGGTGGCGCGGCTCAAGGGGCGCGGCGCGGCCCCGCCCCTGCTGCTCATGTGCCACACCGACGTCGTGCCCGCCGAGCCGGAGCGATGGAAGCACCCGCCGTTTGGGGCCGAGGTCGCCGACGGCTACATCTGGGGGCGGGGTGCGCTTGATATGAAGTTCATGGTCATCCTGGAACTGATGACCATGCTCACGCTCAAGCGCCGGGGCGTCGACCTGGCGCGCGACGTGATCTACGTCGCCACTGCTGACGAAGAGGTCGGCGGCACGGGAATGCAATATCTTGTTAAGGAGCACCCCGATCTGATTCGGGCCGAGTATGCTTTGAATGAAGGCGGTGGCTTCACCCAATGGATCGCGGGGAAGCCGATTTACCCCATCCAGGTGGGGGAGAAGGGCGTATGCTGGACCAAGGTGCGGATGTGCGGCAAACCCGGCCATGCGTCGGTGCCCTCCGACGACAACGCGGTGGCGAAACTGATCCGCCTGCTGAGCAGGATGAAGCCCATGCCCACGCATGTGACGCCGACGGTCCGCGCTTACGTCGAAGGGATTGGGCGCGCGGTCGGCGGCGAGTTGGGGGAAAAAGCGGCGCTGCTGCTGGACGGGGATCGCGGGCAAGAATTGGCGCGGAAGCTCCTGGAGCCGGACATGGCCGCTTTTCTCTACGCGGTCACGCACAACACGGCGGTCCCCACGCGCCTGCACGCCGGCTACAAGACCAACGTCATCCCCTCGGAGGCGGAGGCCACGCTCGATTGCCGCTTCCTGCCCGGCTTCGACCGCGAGAGCTTCCTGGCCGAATTGCGCTCTACGTTTGATGAGACACTCGCCGCCGAGATTGAGCTTGAGGTTGAACAGTACGCCACTGCGCTGGAGTCGCCCTACGATTCGCCGCTGTACCGCCTGGCGCGGGAGAAGATCGAGGCGGCGCACCCCGGCGCGGTGGCCGTGCCGTTCATCGCCAGCGGCGCGACCGACGCGAAATACGTGCAGCCGCTCGGCGTGCGTGTGTATGGCTTCGCGCCGCTCCGCTACGCAATGGACGATCCACGAACCGGCCTGGTGCATGGGCACAACGAACGTATCTCACTAGAGGGGTTCGCGTTTGGGCTGCGCGTTCTGATTGAAACGGTGGAGACGTTTGCCGCGTCGCGCGCGTAGTGGACGTTAAGAGCGAACTGATTCAAACTTACGCCAACCGGTGGCCGTGCTAAGGCCTTTCTCTACCTCACCCCCGTCTCGCCTGCGGCTCGACACCCC
>DAOTXU010000256.1:0-3400 GCA_034435135.1 Anaerolineae bacterium
GGGGTGTCGAGCCGCAGGCGAGACGGGGGTGAGGTAGAGAAACGCTTAGCACGGCCAGCTGTTGGCAAAAGTTTGAATCAGTTCATTGCCAGATTTGATCGTGATGCGCTAAAACGGACGTTGAGCGAGTTGCTTGGGGTGCCGGAAGAAACGATAGAGGTTAAGATTGTGTCCGAGGGGAGTCTGGACGTTGAGATTAAGCTGCCCACTGAAGCAGCGCAAGAACTTTTCCGTTTGACGATTGAGACGCGCCCGAAAGAGCAGGGGTGATTTCGACGTCCGAAAGCGGTTTTTGGGTTGAGATCAAGATGCCCGCCGAAGCAGCGCGAAAGTTATACCGTATGGCGCTTGAGTCGCGTTCCTCCGCTGATGCCAAGGTCACGGTGCTTATCGAAGGTGATGTCGCGCCTTCTGCGGCGGAGGCTGTCCCTGCTGCGTTGAGCGCGGTGCTGAACGTGACCAAAGAGAATATCAAGATACTGCGCATCACCAACTTTCAAGAAAACATCACCGTTAAACCCTGACAATCACATTCTCAACTCCCTCGCCTCTACCGGCTCTACAACATCGGCGGGGGCTTTTTCTTGCTTGCGGCCCAGCTTCGCCCCATCCGGCGACTCCCAGTCCCCGTCCAGGTGCGGGCCGATGGCGTACTCGCCGGGGTGAACAAGCTCGTCCATCTCCACCAGCGCAAGCTCCGGCGGCGGCTCCGTCTCCACGCCGAAGAAGGCCGCCGCGCTCGGCCCGACCATCTTGCGGATGGCCTCCAACTCGGCTTCGGGGATGCCTTCCAGGAACGCCTCGTTGAAGGCCATTGACTTCTGGAAGAACACCATACCCGCGTAGTTGGGCAGCGCCATCGCGTTGGGGTCCACGCCGGTGGGCGTCTCGGCCTCGGTGCGCATGAGGAACATGCTGGTGAGCATGAACCCCGCGCCCGCCCACTGAAGCGCGGTCAGGCTCTCGCCCAGGAACGCCATCGCCGCGCCCAGCGCGATGCCGATCTCGGCCACGCCCAGCAGGATGGTTTGCAGGCTGCCCAGCTTCTTCACGCCGGTGAACAGCGTCAGCCGCGAGAGCGCGGTCGTGATCGCCAGCGCGACGATGGCCGTCATCCCCGCCGCCGAGGGCGGAATCCAGCGGATGTCGTATACGCCGCGCGCCAGCGTCACCACCACGCCCATCGTGGTCAGCACGTAGAGCGTGAAGGTCTGCGGCGGAATCTCGAACAGCACGCGCTGGCCCATGATGACATGGCCGGCGAAGAGCAGCGCGTTGGCGATCATGAAACCCACGCCGAGCCAGTCCATGCGGGCGGCGCTCGGCATGGTGAGCAGCACCACGGCGAGGATCGCCAGAATCACGCGAATCAGCGTGCGCCGGGTCATCATCGCGCCGCCGAGCCGCGCCAGGATCACCACGAAGACCAGGTACATGCCGTTGAGCAACTGCGCGACCGAGGCGTCGAGCCGCGCCAGGCCGTTATAGTAGAAGATCGAGCCGATCCCGTTGACCACGCCCACCATCACGCAACCGAGCAAGGCAGCGGGGTAAATGAAGGTGTACTTGCGCCAGAAGATGCAATAACCGGCCCACAGGATGCCCACCGCGATGAGGGTGCGGACTGCCGCCACGGTGAAGGGGTCGGCGCCGGCGTTGGTGGCGAACTTGCCAAAAATCGGGGCGACGCCCAGGAAAACCGGCGACAGCAAAGCCGCGACCAGCCCGCGCCGATTTTCAGGCAGCGCGCTCATGGCGGCGCGCTCCTGGCGAGGAGACTGCGCTTGATGTCGGCGGCGGCGGGTTTGGGCAACGTGAGGAAGAACGTGCTGCCGGGCATCTTCTCCTCGTCGCGGCCGGCGCTGACCACCCAGATTTTGCCGCCGTGCCGTTCGATGACGGCCTTGCAGATCGCTAGGCCCAGGCCCAGGCCACCGCCCCGGAACGCGGTCTTGCTCGTCGAGTGGAGTTGGGTGTCGCCGGCGGTGTAGAAGCGCTCAAAAATGCGCTGCTGCTCCTCCGCGTCAATGCCGATGCCGGTGTCGGCAATCGACAGTTGCACCCACTCGTTCTGATCCTCCACGCAGATGGTCACCGCGCCGCCGTCCGGCGTGTACTTGATGGCGTTGCTCAGCAGGTTCTCGATAGAGAGAAGCAGCAGGTCGCCGTCGGCGTTGAGCCGGATGTGCCAGCCGGCGGGCGGGCAACAGACGGTAATCCGGCGCTGCGCGCACGCCGGCGCGTAGCCCTTTACGGCTTCTTCAACCAGGTCTTCCAGCGAGACCGGCCCCAGGCTCAACTCGATGCGCCCGGAGGCGAAGCGCGACACGGTGAGGATTTCGTTGATGACCGCGCCCATGCGCTCGATGCTTTGCGTCAGCCCTTCCACCAGGCTGGCGATTTCGGGCGACCCCGCCGCGACCTCTGCGAGCGCCTCTGAGTTGCGCAAAAGCTGGGTGTAGCCGTGAATCACGGTCAGAGGCGTGCGCAGTTCGTGAGCGGTGAGCTGGATAAAGTCATCTTTGATCTTGTCGAGCCGGCGTAGCTCCTCGTTGAACTGTTCCAACTCACGGATTTTGCTTTCCAGGCGTCCCACCAACTCCTGGTGGTACTCGGCGCTGACCTTCTGGGCGACCTCGGCGGCGAGCCTTTCGCGCTTTCCCCGCAGGAAGCCCGCGACCTGTTCCGGCAGCAGGTCGATGTCGATGGGCTTGGTCAGGTAGCCGGTTGCGCCGGCCACCAGCGCCTTCTCGCGCTCGCTGGCGTGGCTCTGCGCCGTGAGCGCCACAATCGGCACGTCGCGGAACTCCGGCGCAGCGCGCAGGTGCGTCGTCACCTCGCGCCCGGTCAGGTCCGGCAGGTTGATGTCCATCAGGATGAGGTCGGGATGTTCTTTGAAGGCCAGATCAATCCCTTCGATGCCCCTGGCCGCCAGCACTACCCGGTAACCGGCGAACTGCAACGCCCGCTGCACCAGGCGTTGGCTGCCGGGGTCGTCTTCGATGTAAAGGACGGTGGCCTGCGCGTCTTCCATAACAACTCGCAACACAGCTCACAACTCGCCGGCAGCTCCCAGCGTGCTTTAAGCACCCTGGGAGCTTTTGGCTTTCAGAAAGTGTTTGAAAAGCCCCCTCACCCCCTGTCCCCCTCTCCCGTATGACGGGAGAGGGGGCAGAGATACCCCAAATCTGGGTTTATAATCCCCTCTCCCCTTGTGGGAGAGGGGATTTAGGGGTGAGGGGAAGCAAGGGCGGCCTTTTCAAACATATTCTAAGAGATAGAGCCTCTCGCTTCGAGATCGACCTCGATACCGGCCAAATCGAGGGAACGCGCGACCGAGCCGTCCAGACGCCCGCCGACAAAGGCACCCATTTCTACGCCAGCGCCGAACGCGCCCTTT
>DAOTXU010000257.1:0-21352 GCA_034435135.1 Anaerolineae bacterium
CCGGAGAACGAACCGCTAATAATGAAGTGATTCAAGCTTTTGAGCCAACGACCGTGGTGCTGTGGTGCTTGTTGTGTTGGCGGACACCTCACCCCCCGTCCCCCTCTCCCCGCTACGCCGGACTATAGCCGCAAGCGGAGAGGGGGTGTCGAGCCGCAGGCGAGACGGGGGTGAGGTAGAGAAAGGCCTTAGCACGGCCAGCTGTTGGCGTAAGTCTGAATCAGTTCAATGCTAATTACGCGAATATTAATCTTAGAAGGTGGGCGCATTTTCGTGGAAAACCTCGGCTGATGCGGTCAGAATTCGCGTTATTGGCGTTATTCGCGGTTTCTTCTGCGTTTCATGCAATCGCCCTGGAACGGCGCTCCAATACAGCACATAACGGCATGTCTTTGGCATGTCTTTAAAGGGGGACGAGCGCGTCGCTGTGATGGCTCACGCGCAATGGCTTCAACCTTCAGCCGCGGGAACCCAAAGGTGAACCCTCGCCGGGTCAGTCCGGCTCATGCCCTTTGTGGATGAGCATCCGGCTCAGCCCTCGGTCGGCACAGTAGGGAATGTAGCCGCGCGCCTCGGCGCGTGTGTAGGCATCGTCGATCTGCTCCGGGCGCAGGGTGTAATCGACCGTCAGCACCAGCTTGCCGGCCTCGACCCACTGGTCCAGCATGGCCTCCCGCTCGGCAGTCCACTCCGGCGGGGAGGGCGCGTGGTCGCGCGGGTAGCCGTAATACAGGTCTTCGACCAGAATGCCCGTCACGGCTTCCAGATATTCCGGGAAGCGCAGGCCGATGTCCTCGCCGTTGATGGTGAAAATCCCAAAACCCGGCGCGCGTTCGCGGGCGTGGCGCACAATCGCCAGCACGAAGTCGGCCATCTCGCGGTAGGCGGTCGCGCGGCCCCGCTCCTCGTGATACGTCGCCGCGTCCACCCGGTCCAGCAACACCCCGTCAAACCCCAGGTCGATGATGCGGTCCAGGTACGAGTCTGGGCCGCTGTAAATGATCGCCTGCCACTCCGGGTTCCAGTATTCCACCCAGAAGTCGCCGCGCCACATCGGGTCCGGCGCGCCGATCCAATCGGGCCGGTCGGTGGACCATGCGCTGCGCCAGTAAAACTGAAAGTTCGCCGCCTGGCCGATGCTCATGTACGCGACCACCAGCTTGGGGCCGCCCTCGCTGCGGCGCAGGCTTTCGATCTGCCGGCGGCTGTTGCCGGAGAGGGCGATGTCGCTGATGATGAGGTCGTAGGCGGTTTGGCCCAGGCGGTCCGGGCGGGCGCGCTGAAGCTGGATGATATAGTCGTCCACGGCGCTCCAGTCGCGCGCCAGCGCCGGCGTGGCCGGCGGCGCTGCGACAGGGGTGGTCGCCCCGGCGAACATCCCCAGCGAGATAGCAACCGATACCAGGACGGCGATCAGCAGGCTGCACCCGATTGGGTTTGGTTCGCTCATGCGGGTTACCTCCTCACTTGAAGCCGGTCAGCGTGAATCCGCGCACAATCCACTTCTGGAAGATGAAGTAAACCACCAGAATCGGCATCACGATCAACACCGAAGCGGCCATCTGCAACCCGACGTTGCTGGTGTTGCGGGTGTTGTACCACGTCAGGATGATGGGCAGAGTGCGCAGTTCGTGAGTCTTGAGCACGATCAGCGGCCACAGGTAGGCGTTCCAGTTGCCCATGAACACCAGCGTCCCGTAGGTCGCCAGCGCCGGCCCAAGCTGGGGGAGCACGACGCGATAGTAAATCTGCCACTCCGACGCGCCGTCGATGCGCGCCGCGTCCAGCAATTCGTCCGGGACGCTCTGGATGAACTGGCGCATCAGGAACACGCCGAACGCGCTGAACGCGCTCGGCAGGACCAGGCCCCACAGGTTGTCGGTCAGGTTGAAGGCGAGCAGAAGCAAGTAGCCCGGAATCATCGTCACCTGCGACGGGATCATCATCGTTGCCAAGATGAACCCGAACAACAGCGGCTTGCCCCGGAAGGTGTACTTGGCGAACACGAAGCCGAACAGCGAGCTGGTGAACAGCGCCGTCGCCACATTGCTCGCGGCGACGAAGATGCTGTTGAAGTAGAAGCGCCCCAGCGGCAGCTCTTCGTCGGCGAAGATCGTTTCGTAATTTGACGTGGTGAAGTTCTGCGGGAAGAAAGTCTGACGCGCCGGGTCGATGATCTCTGCGTGCGTCTTGAACGAGGCGAGAATTGTCCAGATGAACGGCACCAGCGTGAGCAGGCAGCCGGCGATCAGGATCGCGTACACCAGCGTCTCGTTCAGCGAGAGCGGCAGGGCGCGCCCCTGGCGCCAGGCAGCGGTCGTCCTGGTTCGCGGTCGGGGTCGAACGATGCCAGTCATGTCAGTACTCCCACTCCGTGCGCAGCACGCGCATCTGGAACACGGTCACGGTCATGACCAGGACGAAAAGCGCCAGCGAGATCGCCGCCGCCCACCCCATCTGGTCGTAACGGAAGGCGTTCTCGTAAATATCCAGCACCAGCACGCGCGTCAGCCCCAGCCGCCCCGGCCCGCCCTGCGTCATCACCTGGATGATGTCGAATACCTGGAACGACGAGATCATGGTCAGCACGCACACCAGCAGCAGCGTCGGGCGCAGCAGCGGGATGGTGACGTGCCGAAACACCTGAAACGCGCTGGCCCCGTCCACGCGCGCGGCATCCCGGAACACTTCGGGGATACCCTGAATGGCGGCGATGAAGATCACCAGGTTATAGCCAAAGTCCTGCCAAAGGTAAGCGATAATCACCGCCCACAGCGCCGCCGGGATGCCGAGGAACTGCGCGGTCTGGTCTTGCAGCCAGGCGACCGGTTTGCCGCCGAAGGAGCGGATCACGTTGTTGAGCAGGCCGTACTGGGTGTTATAAATGAAGCCCCACATGATCGCTACGCCCACAGACGACGTGACCACCGGCAGGAAGTAGATGGCGCGGAAGATCGGCTTGACCCGTTCGCGCGTGGATTCGATCAGCGCCGCCAGCGGCAGGGTAATCATCAGGTTGAGCGGCAGCACGGCGAAGGCGAAAATCAGCGTGTTGCTCAGGCTCAGGCGGAACACGCGCGCCTCCCGCGAAGCCCCCTCGATCATGGTCTGGAAGTGCGCCAGCCCGACGAAGGGGTTGTCGCCGCCCAGCCCCAGGATCGGGCCGCCCACGCGGCGCGGGCTGTAATCAAAGAACGCCAGGAAGATCGCCCAGAGGATCGGCAGCGCCGACAGCACCGCCAGATACACGACCATCGGGCTGACGACGCCGGCCACGAACCCCCATTGCCTCAGCTTGCGCTGCGGGGCCGGTTTGACCAGCAGCCACAGCGGGACCAGCAACACCAGCGCGCCCACCAGGCTGATCCATGTCGCCAGGTCGGGGATGGACGGGTAGAGGAGGTTCAACAGCAGCCAGCCAAACGCCTCGCCCGAAGCCACGCCGACCACGACGCCGGCCACCGCGCCGGTCCAGGGGTTGCGGTTGCGGCGGTCGAAGACCATCGGCGTGACGACGCTGCCCGCCAGCGCCCCCAACATCCCCCAGTAGAGGACGAACGGGCGGATGTCAAATCCTTCCATGCTCGGCTCCTTGCAACAAGGCATCGGGGCGGGCAACGATGCAGAGACCCGCCCTGTGCCCTTGAGTGCGCGTTAAAAGGTCAGATTTGGCTGTAGCTCCCAGGGAGCTTGAAGCTCCCTGGGAGCTTGTCCGTTCTCGACCGACATCCGCAGCCCGGTTCCTACTCGAACATGGCGTTGGCGTCTTCTTCGATGAACATCAGCGCGTCATCAATGCTTTGCAGCCCTTGTAGCATGTCGAGGACGTTGGGATACACGATCTCATACCAGAACAGGTCGCGGTCGGGCAGGTCGCCGATGTAGCGCCCGTATTGCAGGATCGGCAGCACCGCCCCCACCCAGGGGAATTGCTCCAAAAGCTGCGCCTTGTACATATCGTCTTCCACCAGCGCGCGCAGCGACGGGATGGTGCCGGAAGCGATGTTCCAGCCGAGCGCGTTCTCCGGGAGCGTGGTGGCGAACTTCACGAAGTCCCAGGCGACGTCCTGGTGCGGGCTGTTGGGCGAGACCACCAGCCCCCAGCCGGCGTCGGCGACGAACAACGGCTCCTCGCCGATGTAAGGCATGGACACGTAGTCAAACTCGCCGAAGTCGGGGTAGTCGGTCAGCCCGGTCGCCACAACCCAGGGGCCGATATAGCCAATCGCCACCTGGTTGGTGAAGAACGAGGTGCCCACCCAGTTGGACTCGCCGTTGAACAGCACCGGGTCGATGATGCCCGCGTCCACAATCGCCTTGAACTGCTCCAGCGTGGCCCGCGCTTCGGGGGTGTTGAGCGTGAAAGCGGTCTGGTCCTCGTTCCAGTAGTTGCCCCCACGTTGCAGGATTTCGCTCAGGAGCAGGAAGGGGATGCCGTCGCCGGTGATGAAGTGGAACCCGGCGACCGTCATCTGGCCGTCATCGCCGACCCTGGTGAGCGCTTTGGCGTCGGCCAGCAGTTCGTCCCAGGTCTCCCAGGTGGGCGGGTATTCCAGGCCGGCTTCCTCGAACATGGCCTTGTTGACCAGCACGCCGCCGTACTCGATGTTGAACTCCTGCGGCACGCCGTAGAGGGTGTCGCCGCAGGTGTAGCCGTCGAGTTGCGCCTCGAAAATCGTCTCGACGGTCGCCGCCTCTACCACGTCGGCGGGCGCGGGCGCGAGGCGGTCGGCGTAGCTGCACACCCACGTGCCGAACATCTGGATGATGTCGGCCTCGTCGCCGGCGGGCATGGAGGTCTGCAAGGTTTGCAGAAAGAGGCTGTATTCAAACACCTCCATCTTGATAGTGACGTTGGGGTGCTCGGCCATGTAGGCGTCGATCAACGCCTGGGTGCCGCTGATGAAGGCGTTGTTCTGGTGCGACCACAGCCGCAGTTCGACCTGCTCTTGCGCGCCCGCGCCGGCCACGCCCAGACCGGCGACCAAGAAAGCGCACAGCACGGTAAGCGTCATCAACCGTTTGAACATGATCTTCCTCCTCAGGGTAATGTCAAATCGCCGAAAGGTCAACCGGAGTCGCCGCAAATCGGTTCTCAGGCACCTCCTTTCTGCTCGTGTGAAAAAGCCTCGCGGGTATTTGTTCACCTTATGGCTCCCGCGACTAAAGTCGCGGGCGAACTCGCAATCTCCACAGTGCAATTCTGCGATTAGCCGCCGACTTTAGTCGGCGGGTTGCTTAAGCCCACCGTCGCCTTTCTCTGTTTCATGCGATTGAATGTGCGCGCCGGGCATGGTGACTCACCTCATCTCGGCAGGACTTCATACAGGCGCCCTTCGGGGCTGCGCATGGGGCGCAGCCGAAAGCGCGCGCGCAGCTCCGGCAGGCGCTCCAGCGTGTACACCGGGCGGCCATCTTCCAGCGCCGCCGCGACATAATCCAGCGCAGAGTAGGCAAAGGTGTGCACATCGTCCTGTGGGTATATTTCGTGGAACGCCATCGCAGTCCGCCCCTGCTCCACGTGCGCGATGTAGTAGAGCGGGTACAGCAGGTCCCAATTGACGAAGAGCACGGCGTCGTCGGGGAGCGCCGCCACCAGCGCTTCGGCGCGGGCGCGCGGCTCCTCCAGTTTATCTACCGGCATAGGGTAATCGCCGTTAATGAAGGTCGCTTTGCCTGCGGTTAAGGCGTCGGCCCGGCTCGCCGCGAACGGCGCAATCGCCGCGACCACGCCGAGAACGGCCAACGCCGGCTCCGCGTGCGCACGCCACCCACCGCGCAGCGCGCCTTCGATCCATCCGACGACCCAGCCTGCTCCGACGCTGGCCCAGAGCGCGAGGACGAAATAGGTCGGGATGAAGAACACGTGGATGTCGCCGATGTCGTAGTTGAGATCGTAGACCAGGTGCGCGGCGAAGGTGAGCAGCAGCAACAAACCGACGCGCCAGCCGCGCCGCCGCCAGGTCGCCGCCGCGCCCACCCCGGCCAGCGCGACGACGCCGCCAGCGAACTCGCCTGTCAGGCCGTCGGCGTAGGCCCTGGCGCGGCTCCAAACCCCCTCCGGTGGGAGCGTGAACATATATTGCTGGAACTGCCGCGCCGAAAGCTGAAAGGCGAGGCGTTCGGGCATCGAGTCGAAGTCCTCCGCCGTCATCCCCCATACCGAAAGCGACGGGCGCACGGTCGCGTGGTAGTAGCTGGTCGGCGCGTCGATGGCGTCAAGCGCGGCGAGGCTGACCAGCCACAGCGCTGCGCCGGCCAGCGCGCCGATCAACGCCAGCCGCCAGGCCCGTCTGGAGGCGCGCACAGTCAGCATGAAGATCAGCACCGCCGGGGCCATCAGCGCCACCGAGAGGTGGACGCCCAGGCTCAACCCACCAAGCACACCGGCGGCGACCAGCAGGCGCGCGTCGCCGCGGTCATGCCACGCCAGGACGAGCAGGAGCGTCGCCGCCATGAACGCCGCAGCGACGGTGTAGAGTTCGGCGAGGACCGCCTGCGACCAGAACGTGTAGGAAACCGCCAGCGCCGCCGCGCCGACGACAGGCGTCCAGCGCCGCCGCGTGAGCACGATACCGCTGAGATAGAGCAAGCTGACCGTCAACGCGGCGCAGACCGCCGACATCAGGTTAGCCCGATAGGCGATGTCGCCGAGGGGAAGGCGCGCAAAGAGCCAACCGAGGATCACATAGACCGGGTAGCCCGTCGGGTGCGTCATGCCTGGCATGGATGCCAGGACCTGGAACTCCCCGCTATCCCCGTACAGCAGGTCCGGCGCAAGCGTGCGGACGTAGACACCCAGGCTCAATGCGCCTAACGCCATAGCGATGGCCCATTCGGTGCGGGTCAGTTGATGACCGGCTCTTGGCACGATGCCCCTCCGGCTCCGACAGGGCGACGACGCCGGCAGCAGAATCGGCGACCCGCGCAATTTCGGGCGGCAAGACGGCCCGGCAGGCTGAAAGTCGGGCGGTTCTCCTCAGCCGGGATTCGTTGCGTCAGGGCGAGTACCGGAGCGCGTCGTCTGCGCTCGGCGTGACCGCGCTCACCCATTGGCGATTGATACTGTCAGCTTAACATACGACAACGACCCTTGTCAAGCACAATCGATCACAAAGATTCAGCTTGATGATCGATTATGTCCAGGCCGTCAACCTTGCGCACCTGCATTGCGGGTGATGGTTTGCGGAAGCTGGATGGCATAGACCCCGAACGGCTGTTTACTCTGCGATGAGGACACGCACGCCTAACGCGCGGATGCGGTCGAGAAGGGCCGGGTCGGTTTGGTCGTCCGTGACTAAGGTGTTGACTCGTTCGAGCGGCGCGAGATAGGCCGAAGCCACTTTGCCAAACTTGCTGTGGTCGGCGACCAGGACTAACTCAGGCGCGGCGGCGATGATGGCGCGGTCGGTCATGACTTCTGGAAGATAATCGTTGGTGAGGCCGGCTTCGACATCGATGGCCGGGATGCCGATGATCGCCTTATCGACGCGCACTTCGCGGATGGCCTGTTCGGTGATATGCCCGATGAGGGATAGCTCTGAAGCGCGCATCATGCCGCCCAAGACGACCACCGTCACTCCCGGAGCGGTGGCAAGCTCGCTCGCCACGTTCAGGGCGTTGGTGACTACCGTCAGGTTTTGGTGTTCGAGCAGGCAGCGGGTGAGGTAAACGTTGGTGGAGCCGGAGCCGATGAAGACCGAGCCGCCGTTGGAGACCAACGCAGCGGCGGCGCGCCCGATGCGCTTTTTGACCTCCGCTCGTTCCAGCATCCGCCGGACGACCGGCGGTTCGAGCGTGGGCGGAACGGTTGACACTGCGCCGCCGTGCGCGCGGCGAATTAACCCCTGGTCGGCCAGTTCGCGCAAATCGCGCCGGACGGTGATTTCGCTCACCTTGAACTCCCGGCTCAGGTCCGACACCGTCGCCCGTCCCTGCCTTTGCAGGGTTTCCAGGATCAACTGCAAGCGCTCTTCTTTGAGTAGATCGGACATGGTCGTTACCTCGCCTGTCCCTGCCGCCCCCAGTCATGGTAGCGAAAATGCGCGTTTTTCGCAAACGATGCGCCAGAATCAATCATATTTATTCACAAACATTCAGGCAATCAACACATGCGTTCGGCCTGCCCGGCGAAGGGCAACGCTGCTAGAGGCCGTTCCTCGTCCGTTCGTCGAAAAAGAGCGGCTGGCTCCATGCCATGCGCCCGGCGGCGTCGGTGAGGGTAACGCGGATGAACTGCTCTTCCGAGATGACGTACTCGGCCTCGGTGAGGGTTTCCTGGCCTTTGGGCGGGCGCACCACCCGACCGAGCCAGCTCTGGCCGGTGAAGGCGACGCTGGCGACCGGCGAGCAGCGCACGCGAAGCGTCTGGCCGTCGCACTGTATGTTCAGAAAGTCGGGGCCAGTGCTGGCGTAGAAGTCCCCGGCTTTGATGGCGGCCAGGATGGCCTGGGGGGTGTTCGCCTCGGCGCGGAGCATGATCCATCCGAAGCCGCCATAGCCGTATTGGGGCAGGTAGTGCGTGTCATCGCAGGCGACGCCCCACACACGTTGTCCCTCTTCGAGCAATGCATCCCAGTGCGACAGCGCGTAAGGCTTGCCGTTGTGCATCAGGCAGACATGGTTATAGACTTCGACGCCGACCGCGCCCCGGACCGAGGTGAGCGCCGCATGTCGCTGCCCGGACCAATAGGGGTGTGCGAAGATCGCCAGCCCGCCGCGCGCGTTGACCCAGTCCACCGCCTCCTGCAAAGGCGCGCGGCGGTCGAAGCCCTGGTTCTCCGTGACGCCGAGCGCCGCCAGGTGATACAGGCCGGTGTGCGGATCAACGCCGTCGAGTTCCATGCCCGGAATGACGCAAAAGTCATCGCCTGCGCTCACCAGCCCATCGATGGGCGCGGCGACGCGGTGGTCGGTGATCGCCAGGGCGTTGTAGCCTAATTCGTCCCGATAGCGGGTGACGGCTTGTTGCGGCGTGTAGTCGCCATCGGAACAGGTGGTATGGCTGTGCGTGTTGACGCGCAACCAACGTCCGGGCTTATGAAAAGCATCGAGCATGGCGGGCCTGCTTCCCTACACGAAAGATGAAGAGTAGAAAAGTCGAACGACGGCGTCCAAGCATAACACAAAACGCGCCGGTGGGGGAGCGTTGGACGCGCAGCGACGCCTTTTCTGCGGTTTCAAAGGCGGACAGCTAGCTACCGGACACTGAACGTATGTTCGAGAATGAAGCCTGTCTGCTCTCTTACCTCATCTCCTCGCCCTTCGGGCAGTCCCCCTCTCCATGCAATGGAGAGGGGGATTTCAGACGCCGAACATGACCGGCTCCCCCACTCCGCGGGCGGAGAGGGGGACGGGGGTGAGGTAAAATCGGGATAGGGCAGCAAAACCATAGAACAGTTGTCCGGTGTCCGGTAGCTAGGGCGGACAGGGTTAAGGGCGCAGTCCATGAGGGGTGAGACAAGGGGCCTAAGCCCCTTGTCTCGTTGTGGGCGCGATCAGCGCTACACGATGGCGAACGTGACGGTCAGGATGACACTCACGCTCAGCGACCCTTCGCTCACCGGCGGTACCGACACGGCGAGGCGGGCGTCATACCCGCCGCCGAACGGCGTCGGGTAGCCGGCGCCGCCTTCGACGACTTCGAGCACGTCGCCAAGGGTCACGCCGAGCGCGCTCGCCAGTCCCTCAGCCCGCGCGCGCGCGTCTTCCACCGCCGCCGCCCGCGCGTCCGACTCCAGCGAGGCGCGGTCGGCGATGTCGAACCGGATGCCGCCCACGGCATTGGCACCCGCGTTGATCGCCGCCGTGAGCAGCGTGGCAACCTGCCCGGTGTCGCGGACCGTCACCTCGACGGATGTGGAGACGTGGTAGACAGACAGTGGGGCGGTCGTCGGTGCGGGCGCACCGGGCTGAGGCGCTGGGGCGCTCTCTGGAGCGCCTTCAGGAAGCCCCACCGGAACCGGGGAGGGCGGCGTCTCCTGATAGACGCTGTACATAGTGGTGCGGATGTCCTCCGGCGCGACGCCGGCGTCCTTAAGCGCCGCCAGCGCCGCTTCCATGCGCGCGCTCGCGTCGTCGAGCGCAATGGCGATGTCCTGGTTGGCGCTTTCCACGCCGAGGTTCAGATAGGCAACGTCGGGCGCGCCGTAGGCGACGCCGTAGCCCGTCACGGTCATGGAACGGACTGCCCCCTCTTGCCGGACGGGATCAGCCCCGACCGGCGCGGCGCTGAACGCGAGGGTCGCCGCCAACAGAAGCAACGTGGTGATCGCAGACTTACGGCAAAACATTGTGAACACTCCTGTTTGATGTATAGTGCGGTTTGTCAGCCCCGGCCTCCGCGCAGGGCGGAGCCGCCGGAGTAATCTCCACGATGGTAACGTCAGGGCGCGCCGAAAGGTTCCCATCCGGGCAGGTTAGAAGTCCAGCAGCGCTTGCAAATCCGCCGGGAGGTAAGACGACAGCGCATCCGACGCGGCTCCGAACAGCGGAGCGTCGTAGGCCTCCGCGCCGGGCAGCCCGCGCAGGACCACCACCCCGTCCAGGCAGGCGGTTAAGATGATCTGCGTGGCGTCCGACCGGACGAACGTCAGGCGCACGTGATCCGGGCAGGTGGAGCGCGCTTGCAGTTCTACCGAGACGTTCAACCCCGTCAACAGCGCGTCAAGGTTGTCGTCCGTGATCGTGCCGCCGGAGACGAAGCCCCCGGAAGCGTCGCGCACCTGGACCTGCGCCGCCGTCGCCTTGTCCAGGCCGGCGCGCAGGTAGGGGTTGACGAAACTCCCCGGCCCTACCGTCACGGGGGCAGGGGTGGGGCGGTAGCTGGTCAGGTTGCAGCCCAGCAGCGCGATCACCGCGAACGGGAGGAGCAGCCATAACCGCGTGCGTGCTATCATGTCGGTTATCCTCAACATCACACCTGCGCCTTCTCTCAACCGTCCATACGATCATGCCCGCAAAACCCGTTTCCCACAAGGATAACCTGTTTTCCGCCTGCACCCTCAATTTTGATAAGATGTCCCCTGCATCTGCTGATGGAACTCAAGGTGCATTGTCGCTTCAACCGGTCAAACTGTGTCTATTTTCTCATCTTTCCCGGAATCCTGTCACTAAGGAAACGCGCCATCCTGTGTTAAATTATCCGTGCTGAAGTTCGAGGAGCGTGGCATTGACGCATGACAGGATTGCCCGCCGCCATATTCATGTTGACGGCGTGGTGCAGGGCGTGGGCTTCAGGCCCTTCGTGTACGGCCTGGCGACCGCGCTTGGCCTGAGCGGGTGGGTGCGCAACACCTCCGCCGGCGTGGACATCGAAGTGCAGGGCGCGGCGGGCGCGCTCGACGCCTTCGCGCACGCGCTCGGCGCGCAGGCCCCGCCGCTCGCCGTGATCGAGAGCATTCAGGTGCGCGAGGTCGCCCCGCAGTCGGCGGACAGTTTCGTCATCCTGCACAGCGAGTCGACCGGCGGCGTCAGCCTGGTCGCGCCGGACGTGGCGGTCTGCGCCGACTGCCGGCGCGAGCTTTTCGATCCCACAGACCGGCGTTACCGCTATCCGTTCATTAATTGCACCAACTGCGGGCCGCGCTTCACCATCATTCGCGGGCTGCCCTACGACCGCCCGCAGACCACGATGCAGCCCTTCCCGATGTGCCCCGACTGCCAGGCCGAATACGACGACCCGGCAAACCGGCGGTTTCACGCGCAACCGAACGCCTGCCCGGTCTGCGGGCCGTCGGTCTGGCTGGCGCGCGGCGACGGGAGCCGGCTGGCCGGACGCGACGACGCCATGCGCATGGCCGCCGCCCTGCTTCAGCACGGGGAGATCGTCGCGGTCAAGGGGATGGGGGGCTTTCACCTGGCGTGCGATGCCACCAGCGCGGACGCGGTGGCGCGGCTGCGCGCGCGCAAGGGTCGCCAGGGTAAACCCTTCGCCGTCATGGTCGCCGACCTGGACGAGGCGCGGCGGCATAGCCACATCGATGATGCAGAAGCGGCGCTGCTGAGTTCGCCTGCCGCGCCGATTGTGCTGCTGCCCTGGCGCGCCGAGTCAACCATCGCGCGCGAGGTCGCGCCGGGGAATCGCTACCTGGGCGTGATGCTCCCCTATACCCCGCTGCATCACATCCTGTTGCGCGACGCAGGCCGCCCGCTGGTGATGACCAGCGGCAACCATACCGACGAGCCGCTCAGTTACCGAAACGAGGACGTAACCGCCGAACTCGGCGACATCGCCGACGCCTTCCTGCTGCACGACCGCGCGATTCACATGCGCTGCGACGACAGCGTGATGATGGTCGTGGGCGACGCGCCGTATCCGGTTCGCCGGAGTCGGGGGTATGCGCCGTACCCGGTGGCCCTGATCCCACTGGTAGGGACAGGGCGTCCCCTTAAACGGGGACAGGCTGCCGTACCCCTACAGGCACCGGAGATTTTGGCCGTCGGCGGGCAGATGAAGAACACGCTCTGCTTCCTGAAAGGCGCGCGCGCGTTCCTCAGCCAGCACATCGGCGAGCTGGACAACCTGGAAACGCTGGCCTACTTCGAGCAGGCCGCCGCCCACCTGCGCGACGTGTTCCGCGCCCGGCCCACCGTGCTCGCCTACGACGCGCACCCGGATTACCTCGCGTCGCGCTGGGCCAGGGGCGAGGTCAGTGTGGCAACACCGGTCAACGCGCTGCTGCCCGATGTCGAGGCGCGGGTGAGCGTGCAGCACCATCACGCGCACATCGCCGCGTGCCTGGCCGACAACGGCTACCCCGGCCCGGTTATCGGCCTGGCGTGGGACGGCACCGGCTACGGCCCTGATGGGACGATCTGGGGCGGCGAATGCCTGATCGCCGATTGCGCTGACTACACGCGCTTCGCGCACCTGGACTACGCGCCGCTGCCTGGCGGCGAGGCGTCGATCAGGCGGCCGGCGCGGCTGGCAGCGGCGTATCTGCAACACTTCTTGGGCGAGGTCCCCGACCTGCCGGGGCTGGCGCATGTCAGCGAGGCGGAGCGGCGGCTGATTGGGCAGCAGGTCGCGCGGGACTACAACACCGCATGGACTTCCAGCATGGGCCGCCTGTTCGACGTAGCGGCGGCGATGTTGGGCCTGTGCCCGGAAGGGATCACGTTTGAAGCGCAGGCGGCCATCGCACTGGAAATGCTCGCAATGGAGCATGGCGGGAGTGGTCACGACGCGGACGGGCGCGCCCATCCGTTCCCGATCTCCCCTCACCCCCAACCCCTCTCCCTCCAGGGGATAGGGGAGTCCAGAGGCGGTGCGCGGGTGATTCAGGTCGCCCCGGCGCTCACACTGATTGCGGTAGGCGCGCTGGAGGGCATCCCCGCGCCGAGAATTGCGATGCGCTTTCACGTGGGATTGGCAGAGACGGCCCTCAAAATCGCCGAACTCGCGCGGACGCATTACGGCCTCAACGCGGTGGCGCTATCAGGCGGGTGCTGGCAGAATCGGCTGCTGCTGCGCCTGACGCTGGAACGCCTGCGTGCTGCGGGTTTCGAAGCCCTGGTTCATCGGCGCGTGCCGGCCAACGACGGCGGCCTCAGCCTGGGGCAGGTAGTGGTGGCGCGCGCAGCTTACCTAGACCTGTAGTAGGGGCGGGACGCTTCGCGAGACCCGCCCCTACAGAGCAACAAAGAGAGCAATGACGGAACTTCGATACGGAACACCCCAAGAAGCCGGCGCCTCGCCCAAACGGGTGCAGCGCGTCGTCGATCTGGCGCGGGGCTGGGTGGCCGACGGCCTGGGGCCGGCGCTGGTGGCGCTGGCGGCGCGCCGGGGGGTGATCTTTTTGCACGAGGCGTTCGGCTGCCTGCGCCCTGGCTCGGATGCGCCCGTCCAGCCCGACTCGATCTTCCCGCTTGCGTCGATCTCCAAGCCGCTCACGGCGACCGCGTTGATGCTGCTGGTCGAGGAAGGGCGCGTCGGCCTCAACCGCCCGGTCGTCGAGTACATCCCGGAGTTTGCGGGCGACGGCAAAGACAAGATCACCGTGCGCCACCTGCTGACGCACACGTCAGGGATGCGCGACGACGACACGTTCGCCTTTGGGGACCAGCAGAAGGGCAGGATCAGGATTCCGCCGCCGGAATCGACGCAGCACCCCGGCATCAACGAGATTCTGCACCTGCGCCTGGGCGCGCCGATGCGCCAGCCTCCCGACGAGGCGATGCATTACTACAACTTCGGCTACACGCTGCTGGGCGAGATCATCCGGCGCGTCAGCGGCCAGTCGTTCCACGACTTCACGCGCGCGCGGGTCTTCCTGCCGCTGGGGATGAGGGATACATATTTCACCGTGCCTGCCGACGTGAGGCATCGCATCGTCAAGCGGCCTGAGGGCACGCCGTATGACTGGTGGAACGGCCCCGACAACGAGGACTGGCCCGGCCCCGCTGGCGGCGCGTTCTCGACGGCGCTGGACATGGCGATCTTCGGGCAGACTTTCCTCAACGGTGGTGTCTATGGCGGCGCGCGCCTGCTCAGCCCGGCGACCGTCGCCGCGATGACGCGCGACCAGACGGGGCTGCGAATGCAGCTCCCTTACGACGAGACGGACTTCCCGAACTGCCCGTATGGGCTGGGGTGGTTCCTCTTTGGCGCAGACACGAGCATGACATCGGGCGGGCTGTGGTCGCCGAGGGCATTCGGACATATCGGTTCCGGCGGCGTGATGCTGTGGGTCGATCCGGCCTACGCGCTGGTCGGCGTGTTCTTGTTCGCGCAGCTGCGCGCCGATGTGTGGCCCGGCGATTTGTTCGCCAACGCGGTGACCGCCAGTATTGTCGATGTGTAGGGGCGAAGATCAGGAGCAACATCATGTGTTTAGGTATTCCAGCGAAGATCACGGAAATCTACGAGCGCAACGGGCAGATCATGTCTAAGGTGGACTTCGGGGGCGTGAGCCGCGAGGTCTGCCTGGACTTCACGCCGGAGGCGCAGGTCGGTGAGTGGGTGATCGTCCACGTGGGGTTCGCCATCAGCGTGCTCGACGAGCAGGAGGCGCAGGAGACGTTGGCGCTGCTGCGCGAGATCGGCGCGGTTAATAATGAAGAAATAGGTGGTTCCATTAAGGCGTCGTGATGAAGTACCTTGACGAATACCGCGACGAAGCGGCGGTGCGCGCCGTCCTCGACGAGATTCACCGCGTCGTCACGCGGCCCTGGGTCATCATGGAGGTGTGCGGCGGGCAGACGCACAGCATCATCCGCAACGGGCTGGATCGCCTGCTACCGGACAAGATCACGCTGGTGCACGGGCCGGGCTGCCCGGTGTGCGTCACGCCGCTGGAGCTGATCGACAAGGCCATCGCCATCGCCGCACGCCCGGAGGCGATCTTCACCTCCTACGGCGACATGCTGCGCGTGCCCGGCTCCGGCAAGGACCTGTTCGCGGTCAAGAGCGAGGGCGCGGACGTGCGTGTGGTGTACTCGCCGCTCGACGCGCTGGAGATCGCGCGCCAGAACCCTGACAAGGTGGTCGTGTTCTTCGGCGTCGGCTTCGAGACCACCGCGCCGGCCAACGGCATGGCGATCTACCAGGCCAAGCGACAAGGGATCGACAACTTCGCCATGCTGGTCTCGCACGTGACCGTTCCGCCGGCCATGACCGCCATCCTTTCGTCGCCGGGCAACCGGGTGCAGGGGTTCCTGGCGGCGGGGCATGTGTGCTCGGTGATGGGCTACACCGAGTACGAACCGATTGCCGAACGCTTCCATGTGCCGATTGTGGTCACGGGCTTCGAGCCGCTGGACATCGCGCAGGGCATTCTGATGGCGGTGCGCCAGCTTGAGGAGGGTCGGCGCGAAGTGGAGAACGCCTACGCGCGCTCGGTGCGGCGCGAGGGCAACCCCGCCGCGCAGGGGATCATCCGCGAAGTGTTCGAGCCGTGCGACCGCGCCTGGCGCGGCATCGGCGTGATTCCGATGAGCGGCTACCGGCTGCGCGCGCCATACGCCGGCTACGACGCCGAGCGCCGCTTCGAGGGGGTGAGCGCGATCAGTGCCGAGGAGTCGCGCGTGTGCATCAGCGGGCTGGTGTTGCAGGGCCGCAAGAAGCCGGACGAGTGCCCCGCGTTCGGGACGCTGTGCACGCCGCAACGCCCGTTGGGCGCGACGATGGTCAGCAGCGAGGGGGCGTGCGCGGCGTATTACAAGTACGGGCGGTATGTGGAGAAGGCTGGAGCGGAACGAAAAGCCTGAAACTCTTGACAGTCTATCTCATTGCATCTATTCTAAGAATAGATACTTTGTTCTATTGGGAACCAAAGATATGAAAGTTCCGCAACCTATACCTTACCAGGGAAGCAAGCGTCACATTGCTCAACACATTCTGTCGTTTTTCCCTTCTGAAGTTGAGACGTTGATTGAACCGTTTGCAGGCTCCGCGGCTGTTTCTCTTGCCGCTGCATACACGCGCAAAGCGTGCCGATTTCACCTTAATGATATAAATCGACCGTTGATGACTCTTTGGTACGAAATCATCCATAACCCCAGTGGAATTGCCGACGGCTACAAAAAACTTTGGCACGAGCAGGCAGGTCGAGAAAGGGAATTTTATGACTTCGTTCGGGACCAATTCAACGAGACGAATCGGCCAGATTATTTTCTTTATCTCTTAGCAAGGTGTGTGAAGGCCTCAGTTCGTTACAATGCGCAGAGGGAATTCAATCAAAGCCCTGACAACCGGCGAAAAGGCAGACATCCTGACAGAATGCGAGACGATATAGTAGCCGCTTCAGAACTGTTGCACGGAACCACGACTATCACGAGCGACGACTACAGGAACGCACTCAGTGGCGTTTCGCATGATGATCTCATCTATATGGACCCCCCTTATCAAGGGGTCAGCAATGGCAGCGACCCACGATACTTTAGCAGGATTGACTTCGAGACGTTTATGAGCGAATTGACGTGCCTGGTGGAACGTCGCGTGTCTTTCATTTTGAGCTACGATGGACGTAGAGAAGAGAATCAGTACGGCAAAGAACTTCCTCCTGAGTTGGGCTTGCATCGAATTGAAGTCAAGGCAGGTCGTTCAAGCCAGTCCACGCTCTTAGGTCGAAATGAGGTAACTTACGAATCAGTTTACCTTTCAAGTGCACTGGTCGAACGTTTGGGCAGTTCTTTCGAGATACAAAACCTGCCATCCGGTCCAGCCGTGCAACTTCAACTGATATGAACGAACAAGATCTACCTGAAGAAATTATTGACCTGCTGAGGTCTGTGTCTGGAAAGCGCGCGAGGGTTGTGATTGAGCATATTCTTGAGCATGGGTTCATTACGACAGAGGAGCTGGAAGAAACCTATGGTTACAATCACCCCCCAAGAGCAGTGCGCGATGTTCGTGAGGCAGGGATACCACTTGAGACGTTTCGAGTGAAGTCCTCAGATGGACGTTCAATAGCTGCATATAGGTTTGGCGACTTATCGAAGATCCAAACGGATAAGCTTGCCGGAAGAAAGGTCTTCTCCAAACAGTTCAAAGCCGAGCTTTATCAACTGAGTGGTGGTAAGTGCGCAATATGCTCAGGCCGTTTTGAAGCGCGTTACCTGCAAATCGACCATCGAATCCCTTACGAAGTGTCAGGTAAACCGGAGACGACGCAGAGAAGAACTCAGGATTACATGCTTGTCTGTGGCTCCTGTAACAGAGCAAAGTCTTGGTCTTGTGAGCACTGTCTCAATTGGACGGCGGAGAAGTCGCCACACGTTTGCTTAAGCTGTTACTGGGCCAGTCCAGAAAACTACATCCATATTGCTTTGAGGGAAATCAGGCGAGCAGATGTAATCTGGGGCGAAAGTGAAATCGAAACCTACGAAAGGTTGAAAAAGTTGGCACAAACCGAAAGAACATCAATTCCGGATTTTGTCAAACGAATTATCGCGAAATATCTGCGCGAGACATAGCGATGATTACGCGCGCCGCTGTGGTTGACAAATTTCTTTCCTCCCTGAACCGCGAAATGTCGTTAGACGAGTTGGTCGATTGGGCAGAAGACGCCGTGTTCGAGGCAGACCTCGACCCCGATGATGCCGATCTGCTGATGGACATCCTCGGCTATCTGGGAGCTGCCGACTCACCTGGCTTTGAACTGACTTGGGAAGTGTGCTATGACATCCTGACCCGGCTAGGCTCGCCGGTTAAGGTCGTGCCAACCGTCGTCTGAGATTCCGCATCGCAGCCGCCAATATGGACAACTCTGAACAAACCATCGACTTCTCCGGCTTCACCTGTCCGCTCCCACCGCGCAGCTACCCGCAGCTCGTGATGGGGCACGGCAGCGGCGGGCGGCTCGCCTTCACCGCTGGCTCTATAACCTATCGAAGGATCACGTCTTCTGCATCCCCTCCGTTTCCACCGCGAACGACACACTGCCCCTCTCCTTAAATACGGCGAATTAATGGGGATAGGGTAAAATCTGGCATAGTCAGCCCATCTCTCATACAACGAAGTTGCGCCGCATGATGGGCTGCCCTTCACGACGGTTCCATTATCGAGGAGGAGAATCTATGTCGCCAAACCGTAAGCCGACCGACGCGAAGCCCGGCCTGTCGCGTCGCCAGTTTTTGAAATACACCACCGCCGGCCTCGCCGCCGCGACCTTTGCGCCAATCGGGTTTGACCTGACCTCTGCGCAGGCGGCGGCAGTGGCGGCGCGCCGCCAGACGGGGACGTTGCGCGTGGCCTGGGGCGGCGCGCCGGCCACGCTCGACCCGCTCAACGCCTCCGCCGACACGGAGATCGCGTTCCTGAACGCGGTCTACGACTATCTGATCGACACGGACGCGCAGAGCGAACTCGTCCCGCGCCTGGCGACAGGCTGGGTGATGAGCGAGGACGGCCTGACCTACACGCTCCAGATCGCCGAGGACGTCAAGTTCCACGACGGCAGCGACCTGACCATCGACGACATCGTCTGGACCTTTGAGCGCCTGAAGACCGGCGGCCCCACCGCTGACCTCTTCGCTGACGTCACCATTGAAGCCGGCGAGGGCAACAGCGTGGTGTTCAAGCTCCCCGCCACCAACCCCGACTTCCTCTACAACCTCACCGACAACCACGCCGTGATCCTCAAGGCGGACGCCGAGGGCATCGGCGAGGCGTTCAACGGGACCGGGCCGTTCAAGCTCGACAACTACGAGGTCGGCCTGAGCGCGACCTTCTCCGCCAACCCGGACTACTTCGGCGGCGCGCCGGGCGTGGAGACGCTGGAGTTTGGCTACTTCGAGGACATCACCGCCGCCGTCAACGCGCTGCGCGGCGGCACCGTGGACATGGTCTTGCGCATAGACAACGCGACGTTCCTCGCGCTCTCCGGTGAGGAGACCTACAAAGCGGAAGCTGTCGCGACTAACCAGCATGACTTGGTGCGCCTGCGCGCCGACCGTGAGCCTGGCAGCAACGAGCTTGTGCGCCGCGCCTTCAAGCTGGCGACCGACCGGCAGGCCATCTTCGATCGCACGCAGCTTGGCTTCGGCGCGCTGGGTTACGACACGCCCATCGGCCCGCTGTACGGCGCTTATCACACCGACGAGTTCCAGCCCCCAGCGCGCGATCCCGAAGCGGCGAAGGCGCTGCTGGCCGAGGCGGGCTACCCTGATGGCTTGGAGATGACCCTCTACGTACCCAACCTGCCCGACCGCGTGGCGCTGGCGCAGGTGCTCCAGGCGCAGTGGGAAGAGGCCGGCATCCGCATCGAGATCGAGCCGCAAGAAGAGGCGATCTACTACGCCGAGAACGGTTGGCTGGAAGTGGACCTGGGCATCACGCCCTGGGGGTCGCGCCCCACGCCGCAGTTCTACCTGGACGTGGCCTACAAGACCGGCTCGGTCTGGAACGAAGCGCACTTCAGCGACGCGGAACTCGACGCGCAAATCGAACTCGCCGGGACCTCGCTGGACGAGGAAGTGCGCATCGCGGCCTACCGCGAGATTCAGCGCATCCTGGTGGAGCGCGGCCCGGTTATCATCCCGTACTTCACCGCGCAGTTCGGCGTCATGGCCGACTATGTGTACGGGGTTATGGTGCACCCGTTCCCCGGTCGCTCGGACTTCCGCAAGGCGATGGTCTTGTAGGAGAACTCCCCGGCGGAGGTCTCATAGCAGAGATTCGTCCGATGAGCTTCCCGGAAGCGGACCGCTTCCGGGAAGCTGCCCGATTGTGCATTGCCAGTATGACCGATGGCTGAAATGGATTCACCGCCGAGCGCGGCGACCCCAGCAGCTTCCTTTGCGATGTCACTCCGGCGCAATGCGTCGGCGTTCGGCAAGTTCGTCCGCGAACTGTTCAGCCGGCCACAGTCCGCCATCGGCGCGGCGGTGGTGCTGTTCTTCTTCGCCCTGGCGCTTTTCGGACCATCCATCGCACCCTACACCGAGAATGACCAGAACAGCCCGCCCAGGCAAGCCCCCGGCGCAGAGTACCCCTTCGGCACGGACTATCTGGGGCGCGATGTGTTCAGCCGCGTGATCCTCGGCACGCGGAGCATCTTCTTTACCGCCGGGCTGGGCACGCTGATTGCCGTTATCATCGGGACTTTCGTGGGTCTGTTCATCGGCTACCAGGGCGGCCTCGTTGACGAGGTAGTGGGCCGCTTCATCGATGCGTTTTTAGCGATGCCGGCGCTGCTGCTCGCGCTCGTGATCCTGGGCATTATCAAGAATGTGGAGTTCGAGCCGGGAAGTTGGCAGTCGGCGCTGGCGAACCAGAGTGTGCTGATCGTGATCGCGCTCGTATACGTGCCGATTGTGGCGCGCGTAGTGCGCAGCAGCACGCTGGACATCAAGACGCGCGAGTTCGTGCAGGCCGCGCAGATTCGCGGCGAGTCGCGCCTGTATATCATCTTCCGCGAGATTTTCCCCTCGGTTGTGCCGGCGCTGGTGGTGGAAGCGTCGCTGCGCTTCTCGTATGCGATCTTCCTGGTGGCGTCGTTGGGGTTCCTGGGGGTGGGGGCGAGGCCGCCCACGCCCGATTGGGGTCTGATGGTGAACGAGAACCGGGGCGGGCTGTACCAGCTTGCACCCTGGGCGCTCGAATACCCGGCGCTGGCGATTGCCGTGCTCGTCATCGGCGTGAACCTGATGTCCGACGGCATCAAGCGCGTCATCCAGAAGAGCGGGTGATACCCCCGGCAAAAACCATCCCGGAACCAGGGCGATGGCATGAAACGCAGATGAAACCGCGAATAGCGCCCATAGCGCGAATTTCTGACTGCATCAGCCGAGGTTTTCCAAGAAAACGCGCCAACCTTCTAAGATTGAACTGATTCAAACTTTTGCCAACAGCTGGCCGTGCGAAGCGTTTCTCTACCTCACCCTCGTCTCGCCTGCGGCTCGACACCCC
>DAOTXU010000258.1:0-13700 GCA_034435135.1 Anaerolineae bacterium
CGCAAATGTCCCATCTGGAAACAGGACAAGGGGCTTAAGCCCCTTGTCCCACCCACTGGATGGTTGAAACAGGCCAAAAGACGCGCGTGGCGCCCCATGAATGGACGCTCCACGCTGTTCTGTAGCGCTACCAGCCCGCTGTCCAGCAGGGATTTCGCACAACCTTCATAGTTGAGCCAATGGCATCTGAGGGGGGACCAACCCAATGTCAAGAAAGAAGATCGCCCTCATCGGCGCGGGCAGCGCGATGTTCACGCAAGGGCTTGTCGCCGACCTGATCCTCGCGCCGGAGTTGGGGCCGTGGGAGCTTGGCCTTATCGATATTGACCCGGCGGCGCTGGAGACCGCCGAAGGCCTCAGCCGCAGGATGGTTCGGGCCAGGGACGCCGACATCGCCGTGACCGCTTCGACCGACCGGCGCGACGTGCTCCCCGGCGCGGACGCGGTGGTGGTCACCATCGGCGTGGGGGGCAGAAAAGCCTGGGAACAGGACGTGTTCATCCCGCGCAAGTACGGCGTGTATCAGCCGGTGGGAGACACCGCCATGCCAGGCGGCGTCTCGCGCGCCATGCGCATGATCCCGGCGCTGGTCGATATTGCCAGGGACGTGCAGGCGCTCTGCCCCAAAGCGCTGTTCGTCAACTACAGCAACCCGATGACGGCGAACTGTTGGGCGGTCCGCGAGGCGACCGGCCAACCGGTAGTGGGGTTGTGTCACGGCGTGTTTCACATCGAGCGCGAGCTGGCGGCGCTCGTGGGCGCGCCGCATGAGGAAGTCACGTCGATGGCGGTCGGCCTGAATCACCTGACCTTCTTCTATGATTTTCGCTGGAAAGGGCGCGACATGTGGCCGCTGTTGCGCGAGAAGGTCGCCGCAGCGTTGCATCCACAGGGCGATGTGGACCCGGCGCGCCTGTTCGCCGCCGCCGGCGACACGTTTGCGGAGAATCACATCACCAATCACCCGTTTTCCTGGTCGCTCTTTGAAGCCTACGGCGCGTATCCGTCTGCCAGCGACCGCCACGTGGTCGAATTCTTCCCGGAGCGCTTCCCGCAGGGCCGGTATTACGGCAAAACGCTGGGCGTGGATGCGTTCTCGTTTGAGCAGATTATCGCCCTGGGGGACGCGATTTACGCCGACATGCGCGCCCAGGCGCTTGGCGAGAAGCCGCTCGACCAGGGCGTGTTTGAACGCCAGGAGGGCGAACACGAGCAGTTGCTCGACATTCTGCGTTCGATTGAGCGCGACGAACGGCGCGTGTTTTCGGTCAACCTGCCGAACGCCGGCGCGGTGCCCAACCTTCCCGCCGGCGCGGTTCTCGAAATGCCGGCGGTCGCCACGGCGCGCGGACTGCGCCCGCTCCAACTCCCAGACTTCCCCGACACGCTGGCGGCGATCATCGCGCGCAAGCTGGGCGCTATACGGCTGACCGTTGAGGCCGCCTTGCGGGGCGACCGCAGGCTCTTCGTCGAAGCGCTGCTGGCGGACGGCTCGGTGACCGACCCCGCCACAGCCGAAGCGCTGATGACCGAGCTTCTGGAAGCGCACCGGAGGTATCTGCCGAACTTCTTTCCGGCATGATCCTGACGCGATGCTGGAAGCTGGGCGCGGCCTTCAGGTGCGATGTTGGTTGCCGCCGATCTGAGACTCATGTCATGAGGGCAGGCTCAACCCTGCCCTCATACGCTGATGTCAAAAGATCGCGCCGCAAGCCAGGATGTCTGCCTGGCGACAGGGTCACACGTACCGGGCCGCCGCCATCCCAACGACGGAAATCACCATCAGCACTGTGGTATACAGCGAGCCTTGCGACAGCTTCTTCTGCATCGCCTGGAGTTCCGCCCCCTGCTCCGGGGTGGGAGGGCCACCCGCCGCTGCGATCTGCGCGGCCAGTTGGGTGATACGCCTGCTCGCCGGGCTTTGAAAGAAGAGACCGACAATGAAAGCGGCGAGGCCTGCGAGAGAGCCTGCCGTCAGCACCACACCCCTGCCGGAGGCGAGCCACGGGCCGTACAACTCCCCTGAGACGCGCCAGAACATCAGCACACCGGAAAGCGTAGTGAGCAGCGCGACCAACGGCATCGCTTGCGTGATACGGGTTTGCCGCATGAGGCGCTGCATGAACTGGCCGCCTTCAGCACCGGCGGCGCGAACGGTGGGTTGCAGGAACCCTTCCAGGAAGAACGTCGTTCCTACCCAGAAGATGCCCGCAAAGATATGAATCAGGCGTAGAACGACCATAAGCCAATCCATAGCGACCTCCTTTTCTGCATACTTCATTATACTCCAAACTTACAGCCTTGAGTCAATGAATGAACTGCAACACCAGGCGTTGGCACTCACAGCCACCGGTGCTCCGGCGGCTTGAAGTCGCTCATCTTGCTGATGTAATACGGGACAATCGCCTGCTCCGGGGGCGACACTTCGTCCAGCCGCGCGCGGTCCGGGTCGGTAAGGACGACCTCCAGCGCGCCCAGGCTTTCTTCAAGGTGCGCCATCGTGCGCGGCCCGATGATCGGGCTGGTGACGCCCGGCTGCCCCACGCACCACGCCAGCGCGACCTGGCCCGGCGTGCAGCCTTTCTCCTGCGCCAGCGCCTCCACCACGCCCAGGACGGCATAAGCCGCGTCGCTGAAGTGCTTCTGCGTGCGTTCCACAAACGCGGGCGAACCCTGCCCATCCCGCGCCAGCCGCGAGTCGTCCGGCACGGGTGCGCCGCGCGGATAGCGGCCCGCCAGGAACCCGCGCGCCAGCGGCGACCAGGGCAGGATCGCCAACCCGTAAGCCTGCGCCAGCGGGATCAGTTCGCGCTCGATGAGGCGGTCCAGCAGGTGATAGGGCGGCTGCTCGCTGACGAAGCGGTTCAGCCCCAGTTCTTTCGACGCCCACAACGCCTCCATCACCTTCCACGCCGGGTAGGTGCTCGTGCCGATGTAGCGCACCTTGCCCGCGCGGATCAGGTCGTCCAGCGCGCGCAGCGTCTCGTCAATCGGCACGCCGGATTGGGGGCGGTGGATCTGGTAAAGGTCGATGTAGTCGGTCTGGAGCCGCCGCAGCGACGCCTCACACTGCTGGATGATGTGGCGGCGGTTGTTCCCCGCCGCGAGCGGGTCGTCGTCGGCCATGCGCCCGTGCACTTTGCTCGCCAGCACGATCCGGTCGCGCTTGCCGTTGCGCCTGAGCGCCTTGCCGACCACCTCCTCGCTCGCGCCCCGGCCATAGACGTTGGCGGTGTCGAGGAAGTTGATCCCGGCGTCTAGCGCGCGGTCGATGATGTCCATCGACTCGGCTTCAGAGGTCTGGCTGCCGAAGTTCATGCATCCCAGGCACAACACGCTGACCGGCACCCCGGTTCGTCCCAAGCTGCGGTATTCCATGCTTTACCTCCCGCGTTTTTCCCCTAAATATACCCTGTTCTGAAGCCGGGCGGCGCGTGACTTCGCAGTCCCCAGGCCCTTTGCATCGCTTCTGCTCCTCGTGTTATAGTGGCTCTCAGAAATCGCTTATGATGCTGGCCGAGTCTGCGCTGTTGAGGCTCAGAGCTTTCGTTTCCTGCCCGCCAAGCGGATAGGTGCGGGGTAGGTGAGCGCATACCCGTGAGCGAGACAACGACCCAATCCAACCTGGCGCGCGCGCTGGCGGCCTATGTGCCCGGCGCGGTGGTGGAGTGGCTGCGCGGCGGCGACACCCTGACGCCCGGCGAGACTGCTTCTTTCAACGCGGCGGCGCTCTTCGCCGACATCTCTGGCTTCACCGCGCTGGTGGAGCGCTTGAGCCGCCAGGGGCCGGAGGGCATCGAGGCAATCAACACCCACCTGAACGCCGTCTTCACCGACCTGATCGCCCAGGTGCACGCTTTCGGCGGCGTGGTAGCCTACTTCGGCGGCGACGCGATCACCGCCTACCTGCCCCATGAGGGCGACCTGAGAGGGTACGAACTGGCGCGGCGGGCGGTCACATGCGCGCTGCGGATTCAAGGCGCTGTGCAGGGGCGCGGCGCGATTGAGGCGGTGGGGCAGCGCTTCGAGTTCGGCGTCAAGATCGGGCTGGCCTACGGGCCGCTGGCCGCCTTCGTCGTGGGCGATTCCGCGCACTGGCTGGAGTTCGTCATCGGCGGCTCGGCGCTCAACCAGGCGGTGGCGTGCGAACACCACGCCAACCGGGGGCAGATCGTGACCGAGGCCGAGATGGTGCGGCTCCTCGGCGACGCGCTGACCGGCAAGCCGATTGAAGAGGATTTCTTCTTAGTCGCGGGCCTGGATAACCCTGCCGAGCCTGTCGCGGTCCGCGCGCCGGAGGACTGGCCGGGCTGGCTGGAGGACGCGCTGCGCCCTTACCTGGCCCCGTCGCTGGTGAGCCGCCTGGAGGCCGGCCAGGGCGAGCCGCCCGCCGACCATCGGCGCGTGACGTGTATGTTCGTCAACTTCAAAGGCCCCGACTACGACGCCATCGACGCGGGCCGCCGGCTGCAAAGCTACGTGCGCCAGGCGGAGGCGATCATCCGGCGGCACGGCGGCTACCTGAGCCGCGTCCTCACCGGCGACAAGGGCAGCCAGCTCCACGTGGTCTTCGGCGCGCCGGTCGCGCACGAGGACGACGAAGTGCGCGCGATGGCCTGCGCGCTCGCGTTGCAGCGCGCTTCCTTCGCAGGCCGGCACCAGCAGCGCGTCGGCGTGGCGACCGGGCACGTGTTCGCCGGCCCGCTCGGCTCGGATGCGCGGCGCGAGTACACCGTCATCGGCGACATCGTGAACCTCTCCGCCCGGCTGATGAGCCTTGCTGCGCCCGGCGAAGTGCTGGTCGATGAGCGCACGCAGGCGCGGGCCAACCAGGCGTTTGACTTCTATTTGTTGCCGCCGGTCCAGGTGAAGGGCAAATCCGCCGAGGTGACGCCCTACCGCTTGATGGGCGAACGCACCGCCACGAGCGCGCTCGCGGCGCGTTACCTGCTCAGCCGCCGATCCATCATCGGGCGCGAGGCTGAGCTGCAAGCCATCGACCGGGTGATCCGCAAGGCGCGACAGCGGCGCGGGCAGGTGATCGCGTTCGTCGGGCCGGTCGGCGTGGGCAAGAGCCGCCTCATCGAGGAACTGGTGCGGCGCTGGCTTGAGGCGGAAGGGTACGGTTACGCCGGGACTGCGGTTTCGCACGGCGGCGACGTGCCTTTCCGCCCCTGGATCGACATCTGGCGCGGGGTCTTTGACCTGGAAACGGAAGCCGACGAGGACATCCGGCGCGACAAGCTCGTTGCCCGCCTATCTGACCTCAGCGCCGTCGGCCCCGACGCGGCGGCGCTGCTTGGCCCGCTGCTGGACCTGGAAGTCCCGGAGTCGCCCAACCTCGCCACCCTCGACGCGCGCGCCCGCCAGGAGCGCCTGTTTGAGGTGTGCGTCGAGGTGGTCCTCAACCTGGCGGCGCACCGGCCCCTGCTGCTGATCCTTGAGGAATTGCAATGGGCCGATGCGTCCTCGCTCGCGCTGCTGGAGCGCCTCGCGGCGGCCATCGTCGATCACCCCGTGCTGTTGTGCCTGGAACACCGCCCGGAGTTGACGCCGGCGCTGGCATTCTACGCTCTTGCCCACGTGATCCGGCTGGACCTGGAACCCCTCACCGCCGAAGAGGGCTGGCGGTTGATCGGCCAGATCGTGGGCGAGGTGGACTGGCCGGCTGACCTGCGCGCTCGCCTGGAGGCGCGCGTCGGCCCGGCCACGGCCACCGGCGAGGCGACGTGCACCCCGCTCTTCGCCGAGGAAGTGGTCAACAGCCTGCTGCAAACCGGCGCGTTGCGGCGCGAGAACGGCGGCTACCGGGTGAACCCCGACGCCGCCATCGACATCCCCGACACGCTGCAAGGGTTGCTCATGACGCGCATCGACCAACTGGAAGCGCCCTCGCGCCGGCTGACGCAGGTCGCTTCGGTGATCGGGCGCGATTTCACCTTCCCGGTGCTGGCGGGGGTCTACCCACAGCCGATGCCGCCCGACGAGATGTGGAGCCGGCTCGATGGGCTGGTGGAAGCACAATTGATCTACAACACCGCCTTGCAGGGGCAGGTCTTCCGGCGCGACCGCTTCCGGCACGCGCTCACGCAGGAGATCGCCTACCAGAGCCTACCGGTCGCCCGACGGCGCGAGTTGCACGTGCGCATCGCCGATTGGATCGCCGGGCGGATCGAAGGCGAAAGCGACTACGCCACGCTGGCGTATCACTATGACGAGGGGGATGTGCCGGATAAGGCGGCGGCGTATGCGTTGCAGGCCGCCGCGCACGCGCAGAGCCTCTACGCCAACGCGGAAGCCCTGCACCTCTACGCCGTCGCCGAACGCAACATCGCGCGCCTGGACGCTGCGCAGCGCTGGCCGCTGGAGATACAGATCGGGCTGAACCGGGGGAGCATCTACCTGGAAACCGGCCAGTACGCGCAGGCGGAGATCGACATTCAGGGCGCGCTGGACCTGGCCGCCGCGCACGGGGATCGGCTGCGCCAGGCGCAGGCGTTCAACCTGCTGGCCGAGTTGCGCTATCGCCAGGTGCGTTTTGAGGAGATGGCCGCCGCCGCCGAGCAGGCCGCCCGCATCGCCGAGGCGGACGGGCTTGGGCGCGAGTTGACCGACGCGCTGCGATTCATGGGCTACGCCTACCTGCACCTGGGCCGCCGGCAGGAAGCGCCAAGACCCCTCCAGCGCGCGCTGGAGTTGGCCCGCGCCGCCGCCGACCGCGCGGGCATCGCCAAGACCGCGATGGCGATGGGCATGATGTACGGCGAGGAGCATCGCCTGATCGAAGCGCTGGAGATGTTCGAGGAGGCACTCGGCCTGGTGCGCCCATCGGGGGACAAGCTGCGCACGGCGGCGTACCTTTATAACGAAGGCGAGCTTTTCTTCCGGCGCGGCGAGGGGGAGCGCGCGATGGCGGCCTACCGCGAGGCCATCGACATTTTCCGCGCCATCGACGCGCGCGTCATGCTGGGCTACGCGCTGAGCGGGATGTGCCAGGCGCTCTGCTTCGCGGGGCAGTACAGCGCGGCGCGCGTGCATATCGACGAGGCGGAGCGCATCTTCGCCGAAAACGACGACGAGTCCGGCCCGATCTGGTGCCTGAGCGCGCGCGGGCGCGACCTGGAGCGCGACCTGGGCGAGCATGAGGCGGCGCGCGATCACCTGCAAACGGTGGTGGAGGCGCTGCGCCAGACCTCTTACGTCGATGAAACGCTTTACGCCATGCTCGCGCTTGCGGATGTGCAGGTGCGCCTGGATGCGCTGGACGCGGCGGCGACCACATTGGAGGAGGCCGGCGCGGTGATCCAGCAAAAGCAGGCACACTGGTTTCTCCCGGAACACCAGTTGACGACGGGACGCCTGGCGATGGCGCGCGGCGACTACGCGGCAGCGATGGAGAACGCATCCCGCGCGCTGGCCGCCGTGGGGGTGCGCGGCGACCCCCGGACGCTGCCGGCGATCTACCGGCTGCTGGCGCGCGCGCTTCAGGCTTTACAGCCCTCCGATGCCGGCGTCATCCACGACGCCCTGGAACGCAGCGTGGCGGCGGCGCGGGGTCGGGCGCGGCGGCTCGATCTGGCGCTCTCGCTCAATGAGTTGGGGCGTTTCCTCAAACAGCGCGCAGACCGGCCCACCAACCAGGCGCGCGGCTCCGGCTACCTCTTTGAAGCGGACCTGCTCTTCAGCGAGATGGGGGTGAGAGCGCCGATGTGATACGTTTGAGAACAGACGTCTAACTCTCGCCGGGCGAACGCCGGGAGTCGCCGTTCACGGCGTCGGTAAGGTCGGCCCACCCGCGACTGCGCGCCAGATGGTAGACGATGAAGCCCACTGCGAAGGCAAGCGCCAAACCAATCGCAAGGCCCAGATCAAGCAATGCGGTGACCAGCACGAGGAACACGGGGAGGACGTAAATAACGGTTTCGATTCGCTTCGCCATTTGCTGCTCCTTCCCCTACGATATGCCTGCGATTCATCTACTATAACGTCCATCATATAGTAAAAGTTTCATTAAAATCACTAGCTCTTTTGGGGGATAGTAGACCCGAATGGTAAGCGCGATCCAGCGGTCGCTCACTCAAACAAGGGCAATTGTTCGGGTGGGCGACGCCCGTCGAGCAGGATGTACGGCGCGGCGCGCCGCACGCCGGTCACGCCGGCAGCGCGCAGGTGCGCCAGGTCGGTCAGCCGGCCCTGCCGCCGCGCCCGGAGGATGGCGTCTGCGCCGCGCGGCCCGATGCCCGGCACGCGCAGCAGTTCGGCCCGGTCGGCGCGCATCACGTCGATGGGCGCACCGAGCAGGTGCGCGTCCGCCCAGGCGCGCTTGGGGTCCGTGTCGAGCCGGAGGTTGCCGTCGCCCTCAAAGGGCAGCTCTTCCACGTCCCACTGGTAATCGCGCAGGAGGAAGCTCGCCTGGTAAAGCCGCAGCGCGCGCGTGGGGTCCGTGTGCGGCAGATTCTCGAACGGCGTGTCGCTGATCGGGCTGAAGCCCGAATAATAGGCGCGCTTCAGCCCCAACTGGCCGTAAAGCCGGTCGCTGAGGCTGAGCAGTTCCAGGTCGGTGTCGCCCACCGCGCCGACGACGAACTGCGTCACGGTGCTGGCGCGCACGCGCTCGCGCTGCCTGATCTGGTGCGCCCAGCGCAGCCGCTCAAACAACTCGTCGGTGAAGTCCTTCTTGGGGGCCAGCGCGCGCAACCGCTGGGGGGTAGGCCCCTCCAGGTTGATCGACACGCGGTCGGCCAGTTGCATCGCGCGGCGAACCTGTTCGTAGTCCGCGCCGGGCATGATCTTCAAGTGCACGTAGCCCTGGTAGGCGTACTTGCGGCGCAGGATTTCGATGGTGTCAATGATTTTGTCCTGCGTGGTCGCGCCGCCGTTGATGATGCCCGACGACAGGAAAATCCCGTCCACGATTCCAGCGCGCTGCACCTGGTCGAATACACGGGCCAGTTCATCGGGCGCGAAGGCGAGGCGGCGCATCCCGCTTCGCCCGGCGCGGAAGGGGCAGTAGTAGCAGTTCTTCTCACAGGCGGTGGTGACCATCGTCTTGAGCACAGGCTTCTTGCCGGTGGGCGTGCTCACGTGCGCGACGCACTGCAACACCGAGTCCAAGTCCGCTGAGCTGCGCCGGCCTGGGCGGGCAGGCGTCTCGGTGAGGGGGGCGTCGCCGGCGGGTTCGAAGCGCGTTGCGTCGGCGAGGAGGCCCAGCTTTTCGATGACGTCCGGTTTCGACTGCACGTTCATATTTTCTATTATATCGAACAGATGTTCAAATTGTCAATGCTGCATTTGCCCTGGGTGCATTCCATTTTGGGAGCGACAGATCAGTTAGCTTGCCTCTGCCGGTTTGACCTCACCCCGGCTTCGCCGGACTATAGCCCCCTGCCCCCTCGCCATTTATGGCGCGGGGGAGTCCGCGCACAGGTCAGTCCCCTCGCCATTCCTGGAGCGGGGACTGCGCTGCCTGCCCGGCGCAAGCCAGGCAGCGCGAGGGGTGAGGTCGCAGCGGCGCACCGCATGACCCCTGACTTGGAATGCACCGGTTGCCCCCCGCATCTTTTGGATTCGGCCTCCGGTGCCAGACTAAGAACCTATCCGAAAAACCGTCTCAAACGACCTGGACAAGGGGCTTAAGCCCCTTGTCCAACGTTATTCGGATAGGCTCTATCGCCTGCGCAGTTTGGCGTCCCTCCGACGTTTTCCGGCCTATATGTCTATTCCGAAAGCCGGTTAGCCCTTTTTATCAACACAAGGTAAGCTCACCTTACGATCCCAAACACGGAGGCTCAGTAGGTGCCGAAAGCTACTGCTCATTGTCGGATTTGCGTTGGCTATCGCCCTGGGCGTGGCCGGGCGCGCTGGCGCACGCTGGCCCTCTGCTGCAAAAGGACCGGCCTCAGGTTTCACATGGGTGGCTGTTGACGGCGCGCCATCGGAATGGGGGCGGGGGTTGCCGGGGCCGCCAACGGTCGTCGCCGGGGGCAACCAGGCGCGCGCCAACGCCATCCTGGCGCTCTCCGTAACAGCCCCCTCCGAAAGCCAAGCGACCGATTAGCGAAACAGCGCCCGAAAGGTGCGCCAGAGGATCACGAGGTCGAGCCACAGGCTGGCGTTTCGGACGTACTCTAGATCGAGCGCCAGTTTGGTCGGCATGACCTCCTGGGTGTACCGGGTCTCCCAATCCGCGCCAGTGAGCAACGCCTCCTCGTGGCGGTAGCGCACCGAGGCGAGGCTGGTGATGCCGGGGCGCACGCTGAGCACCGCGCGCTGCTCCGGCGTATAGAGCGCCACATAGCGCGGGTCTTCGGGGCGCGGGCCTACCAGGCTCATGTCGCCGCGCAAGACGTTAATCAGTTGCGGCCACTCGTCAAGTTTGGTGCGTCGCAACACGCGCCCGACAGAGGTGATGCGCGCATCGCCCGCCGCCGTGATGCCGGGGCCGGCCTTGTCGGCGTTGGCGACCATGGAGCGGAATTTGTACAGCGTGAAGTGTCGCCCACCGCGCCCCACCCGCTTCGCGCGATAGAGCGCCGGTCCGGGCGAGTTGAGGCGGATCGCCAGGGCAATCAGCAGCAGCGCCGGCGAGAGCACGGTCAACCCGACCGCGCTGCACACGATGTCAAAAGCGCGCTTCAGCATGGGCTATCGCGCATAGCGCTCGACGATGTCCGTGACGGCGGCGATCACGTCGGCGACGTCGTCATCTGTAAGGCGTGAGTGCAGCGGGAGCGACACCACGCGCTGGTACTCCGCGTAGGCGACCGGGAAATCCTCAGGCCGCCAGCCGTATTTGTCTCGATAAAAGGGGTGGAGGTGAACCGGGATGAAGTGCACGCTCGCACCGATGTTGCGCCGCCTGAGTTCCTCGATGAAGCGCGCCCGGTCGATCCGCAGCCAGTCCAGGTGCAGGCGCAACACGTAGAGGTGCCAGGCGTGCCGGGCGTCCGGGCGCTCTGAAGGTGTTTGGAGGGCGTCCAGTTGAGCGAAGGCCGCGTTGTACCGCGTCACAATCTCCCGCCGGCGCGCCTGCATCGCCTCCAGCCGGCGCAGTTGCACCAGGCCAATCGCCGCCTGAATATCGGTCATGTTGTATTTGAAGCCGGCAGCGACGACTTCGTAGTACCATGACCCCTCGGCGCTGTAGCGCTTCCAGGCGTCGCGGTCCATGCCGTGCAGGCTTAACAGGCGGGCGCGCTCAACAAGCGCAGGTGCGCCCGTGAGCATCCCGCCCTCGGCGGTGGTGAGGTTCTTCGTCGCATAGAAACTGAACGCGGTCAGGTCGCCAAGCGTACCCACACGCCGACCTTTATAAGACGCTGGGAGCGCGTGCGCGGCGTCCTCGATGACATACAGCCCCTGCGTCCGCGCGAGCGCCAGCAGCGGGTCCATGTCAGCCGGGTGCCCGGCATAGTGGACGGGCAGGATGGCCCTGGTGCGCGGCGTGACTGCCTCGACGACATGGGCCGGGTCGAGCGTCAGGGTGTCCGGCTCAACATCGGCAAGCACGGGCCGCGCCCCGACGTGTTCGATCACGTGCACCGTGGAGCAGAAGGTCATCGGCGTGGTGATGACTTCATCGCCCGGACCGAGGCCCAGGGCAGCCAGGGCCACGTGCATCGCGCCTGTGCACGAGTTGACCGCGAGCGCGCTCGCGGCGTTGAGATAGGCGGCGAACGCCTTCTCAAACCGCTTCACTTTCGGGCCGGTGGTGATCCAGTCCGAGCGCAGCGTGTCAACGACGGCCTCAATTTCCTCTTCGGTGATGTCGGGAGGGGAGAAGGGCAAAAAGCTGACGCGATGGGTCTTCGTCACTGAAATGGGGGACTCCTGGATCACCCGGTAAAACTCCTTCTCATCATTGAGCTAATTTGCATTGACGATGTATAAAGCTCCCTGACCTGAAGGCTACATCTTTGCGCCATTGCCGCAGAAACGTTTATCATATACTTGGCTTTTGAGCAACTGCGTTAGCCACCGGGCACCATATGAATGCTCTGCGCTTCCTGTTCGCTCTGGCAGCCTCACCTCATCCCCGGTCGGTGTGTGAACGGTGGGCGCATCGACAGGGAGAACGGTGCGCGGCGACGGCAGGCCAAAGGCGTGCAAACGAGAACGATGAGGAGTGAGAAAACCATCGAATATGGCACGGCGCATTCAGCTTTATGTGAGCGCAACGCGCGACCTCGACATCGAGCGCGAGGCAGTGGGTCAGACGGTGGCGGAGTTGCCGGTGGCGCTGGGCTGGCAGGTCGATGTCACGCCTGACGCCGGCGTGCCGCTGGACCCGGACGCCGTGCGCTGCGCAGACTTTTACATCTGCATGATTGGCGTGGACGCAACCGCCCCCGTCGGCGTGGAGTGGGCGTGGGCGCAACGGGCCGGGGTCAGCACGCTGGCTTATCGCAAGCGGGTAAACTACAGCCCCTCTGCGCAGAGCTTCCTGCGTGACACAGCGGCGATGTGGACACCGTTCGACGACGCGCGCGACTTGCAGAAGCGCCTGAAGTCTGACCTGGCGCAGCGGCTTCTGGATCGGGCGCTGGCGCTGGGTCTGGAGCTAAACGAACTTGGGGCGTTGCAGGAATTTCTTTCGGAAGAAGCGGAGCGACCGGTCGGGCCGGTGGCGGAGGACCGTCGCCGGGGCGCAGGCAAAAGCGGCGTGATCTTTGGGCGTGAGGGGCCAGAAGACCTGTCGGAACCGAGCGCTACTTCTTGGTACGGACCAGCAGGCGGTTGATAATCGCTTCCACGTCGTCGGTCGAGATGGGTTTGATGATGTAGGCGTTCGCGCCGGCGGCGTAAGCGGCGTCGATGTCCGCTTTGGTGTCGTTGGCCGAGACCACCACGATAGGGATACTGGCCGTGTGCGGGTCCCGGCGGATGTAGCGGCATACTTCCAGCCCATCAACGCCGGCCATGTTGACATCCAAAAAGATGATTTCAGGGATCGCCTCGTTGAGGATGTTCATCGCGCTGCGCGAGCTATAGACCGCCAGCGGATTGTGGCCCAGCGAGGTGATCAGGTCGGCCATCGAGTCGGCCATGAACTTATCGTCGTCCACGATCAGGACGTTATACTGCATCAACACGCTCCTGAGGAGTGGCCGTAACGAGTATCTTCATTGTATCTTTAGTCTGCCCGCGCGTCCGGTTAGAATTTACACACCAATCTATAACAATATAAGTGTATCATAAAAAACCTGCGATGGAATACCGCACGGGGTGCATTCGGCCAGGCTGCCGGGCAAGTTCATCTTGGAGGGCAATTGCACGAAAGGCAGATGATCCCGCCAATAGCGCGAATCTTAACCCGCACAAGCCGAGGGGTGGCTCCACAGGATAGCGTGGTCATTTGAGGGCGCCCCCACTTGCGGCCTGGATGGGGGGCTTAAGCTCCCTGTCCTCTCCTACGGATTGAGGCGACTCGACTTAAGATTGAGCGATTATCGCCCATTTTCAGACGCCCCCGCTATTCTGCGGCCCTACCAGCCGGGGTTTTTTGAGGAAAAGGCCAAATTGAGAGATTAATATTCGCGTTATTAGCCATCAAATCTCGTGTTTTGCTGTGAACTGATTCAAACTTACGCCAACAGCTGGCCGTGCTAAGGCCTTTCTCTACCTCACCCCCGTCTCGCCTGCGGCTCGACACCCCCTCTCCGCTTGCGGCTATAGTCCGGCGTAGCCGGGAGAGGGGGACG
>DAOTXU010000259.1:0-5628 GCA_034435135.1 Anaerolineae bacterium
GCGAGCCGCGCTGCGTACTGCGCCTTGTAGTATTCCAGGTACTCGCCGGTCTTGATCTTGCGCCACCACCACTCGTTGCGCCGGTACCATTCGACCGTCTCGGCCAACGCCTCCTCAAAAGTGCGTTGCGGCTTCCAGCCGAGCCTGTGCGCCTTCATGCAGTCGAGCGCATAGCGCCGGTCGTGGCCGGGGCGGTCCGCCACGTGGCGGATCAGGCTGTCGGGCTTGCCGAGCAGCTTGAGGATGAGCCGGGTCACATCGATGTTGTGGCGCTCGTTGTCGCCGCCGATGTTGTAGACCTCGCCGGGAGCGCCCTTGTGCAGCACGAGGTCGATCCCGGCGACGTGGTCATCCACGTAGAGCCAATCGCGGACCTGCATCCCGTCGCCGTAGAGGGGGAGGGGCCGGTCGTCGATGGCCTCGGTGATGAAGAAGGGCGCGACCTTTTCGGGGTACTGGTACGGGCCAAACGTGTTGCTCCCGCGCGTGATGACGGTGTGCATCCCGTGCGTGACGTGGTAGGCGCGCACCATCATGTCGCCGCCGGCTTTGCTGGCGGCGTAGGGGCTGTTGGGTTCGAGCCGGTCGGTTTCGGCGAACGCGCCGACCGGGATGCTGCCATACACCTCATCGGTGCTGACCTGGTGAAAGCGCTCGATCCCGGCCCTGTGCCCCTCATCGAGCAGCACGTAAGTGCCAAACACGTTCGTCCTGATGAAAGCGTCGGGGTCGAGGATGCTGCGGTCAACGTGGGTCTCGGCGGCGAAGTTGACAATCGCGTCGATCTGGTTGGCCTCCAGGGTGCGCCGCACGGTCTCGCGGTCGGCGATGTCGCCCCGGATGAACTTGAAGCGCGGCTCGTCATGGACCGTGAGCAGGTTGTCCATGTTGCCGGCGTAGGTGAGTTTGTCGTAGACGAAGAGGTTGTATTCGGGGTACTGCTTAATCATGTGGCGGACAAAGGCGCTGCCGATGAAGCCCGCGCCGCCGGTGACCAGGATATTCTTCATGAACCGGTCCTCCCTGCGTAGTATAGGGATGATCTTAGCCTGCTTTGGGCCGTGCGGCAATGGGACTCTTATTGCGGACCGAGGCTTGCGGGGCGGCGCGGTCGGCGCGAACGGGCGCAAGCGCCGTTGAGAGGTGATGTCAGCATAGAATGCGCAGGGGCGAGCGACTGTTCGCCCCTGCGGTTCATCCTTCTGCTACACAATCAAAAGGGGCGGATTATAGACCCGCCCCGGCTAACGCATTTACCGTGACGGCGCGCGCCGTTACTCCGCGTCGAAATACCAGCGCGTCGCGTTGTCAGGGAACTTGCTCCACGCAAAGCCGACGCGGGGCCGCACGGCGAAGTTGCCCGTGTCGCGCATCTGGTACTTGGCTTCGTAGGCGTCCTCGATGCGCGTGCGGAGCGCGCCATCGACATTGACCGCTTCGGCGCGGCCTTCTAAGATGACCACTTCGTCGCCGCTTTCGAGGTGCACAGTAATCGCGGGGTTGGCGGCGAGGTTGCGCCCGTTCTGCGTGGTCGGGTCGGTCCCAAAGTAGAACACGTTATCCACCCATACGCCCCATACCGGCATGGCGTGAGGTCGCCCATCGGGCCGCGTGGTCCCGATCCAGTAGTTGCGCGCGCTCGACAGCCGCTCGGCGGCCCAACTCCAGGGCAGCATTCCTTCCTCGCCCGCAGGGACGCCGTATCCCTCCGGCATGAGCGGCCGGCTGGCTCTTGGCTCAGTCTGCTTGAACTGCGACATGTGACACCCTCCTGTCTACGGTCGTGCGGTTAACGCGGAATTGGTGATTATATCCATGTGAGTGCGAATGACGCCAATACGGCCTCATGGCCGGCAGGGCTTTTGCGAAGTCGCTCGCTGCTTGTTCCCCTCATCCCCTGGCCCCCTCTCCCACAGCGGGGCGAGGGGGAAAGCCCGCCGCATTTGTCTGCAAAGTCCTAGCTACCGGACATCGGACAGTTGTTCGATGGTTTTCCCTCACCCCGGCTGCGCCGGACTATAGCCCCCCGTCCCCTTCTCCGCACGCGGAGAGGGGGAGTCGGTCCTGTTCCGCGTCTGAAGTCCCCCTCTTCATTGCATGGAGAGGGGGAGTGCCCGAAGGGCAAGGGGGTGAGGTAAGAGAATACCAGAGCCTTTTTCTCGAACATGCGTTCAGTGTCCGGTAGCTAGTGCAAAGTCCCCTCTCCCCTTGTGGGCTATAGTCCGGCGCAGCCGGGAGAGGGGACTTATGGGTGAGGGCAAGAAGGAGAAAAGTTATACACTAATACCGCTCACCGACTTTGCAGAAACCCTGTCATGGCCGGGACCAGTTGAGGGGAACGGCTCTTTTTTCCCCCTTTCGGATTGGCGGGGTTTTTGAGTATAATAAAATCATTGGACAAGCGTTAATGGCAAGTAGGTGAAGGGGCATGGCTTCTCTACCACGCATCATGGTGGTCGATAGCCGCCATGAAATCAGCCGGGCTGTTCGCGCCACGTTGGACCTGCTCGATCACCGGGCGATTGTGATCGAAATCCCTTCCGGCGAGGCTGCGTTGCTCGAAATGCAGCGCGCCGCCTCCGACCTGCTTGTGTGCGATTTCCAGTTGCCCGGCATGAACGGCGTCGATCTGGCCGCGCGCGCCGTTGACGAAAGGCCAGGCATGGGCGTGATCGTCATCGCCGACATCGACGACCCGGTGCCCGGTGAAGATGTTCTCAACCAGACGCCTTACACGGTGCTGGTCAAACCAGTGGCCGCTGACCGGCTCGCCAGGGCGATACGGGTTGGCCTGGGCGAGGAAGTGGAGGAACCAGAGCAACCCCAAGCGGCTGCGGAGAGTCTGGGGCCGGTGCCGGCGGTCGCCCTTGATGAGCTGCGCGGCATCATGAGCGCACTGCTCACGGACGTGGGCGCGATGGCGACGGTGTTGATTGACCGCAACGGCGAATTGCTTATCGAACTGGGCGCGGTGGGCTACCTGGACCGCGAGAAGCTGGCGAGTGTGCTGAAGCCCAGTTTCGCATCGATGGCGCACATCGCCGGGCTGGTTGGCGGCGATCCCTGGGGAATGTACTATTGGGACGGCGACCAGTTCGACATCTACGTGCTGGCGCTGGGCGTGCATCACTTTGTCTGCCTGGTCTTCGACGGCTCCGCCGGCAGTCGGGCCTTGGGTTCGGTGTCCATTTATGGCCGGCGCGCTATCGACGAGATGCTGCACGTAGTCGGGCCGGCGGCGTTCCAGACGCAGCCAATGGCCGCGCCGCCGAAGCCGGCGCGTAGACCTACCGCCCCGCCACCCAAAGCCGCCGCCCCAACTCCTGCGCCCACGCCCGCAAAGGCGGCGCGGTCCGCGCCTCCCGCCCCGGCACCAACGCCCGCAGCGACCAAGCCGGCTCCCGCGTCCGTGAAGCCCACGCCCCCGCGCCAGGCCAAGCCTGAACTCAAGCCGGCCCCCCCACCTCCCACAGTTCAGGTGGACGACGCCACCCTGTCAAAGGCGCTCAACAAGCTGCAAAACATCGATGTAGACGCCTTCTGGGATAACGCCAGTCAACAGGAGAAGGGCGCAAAGGAAGTCATGGGCAGCGAGGACGCGCTGACCTTCGAGGAGGCGTTGCAGTTGGGCCTGCTGCCGCCGGAGCTAGGCCCTGGGGAATAGACTTCATCGCCAAACCGACAAGGAGCTTAAGCCCCTTGTCTCGTGAATCTCGGCAGCAGTGCGCTCAATGTGGGCCGGCGTCGGTTTACGCGCCCTTATGCTAACAACTCGTCAAGCGACCGGACCACTACGCACCGCTCACGCGCCTGGGGAAAGACCCCCAGCCGATCCACAAGGATCGCGCGCAGGCCGGCCTCCTGCGCGCCGAGGACGTCGGTCCAGTAGTTGTCGCCGACATAAGCCCCGCGTCCTGCATCGACGCCCCCGGCCAGTTGCAGCGCGCGCTCGAAGATGGCCGCTTCCGGCTTCCACGCGCCGGCTTCGCCGGCGGCGAGCGTAAAGTCGAAGTAGTGCAGGATGCCCAACTCGCGGGCCGTCGGCGCGAGCGGGCGCTCGCGGTTGGAGACCAGCCCCAGGACCAAGCCGGCGTCGCTGAGCTGGCTGAGCAATACCTCCGCGCCGGGCGCGAGCGTCGCCACCGGCTGGTACTCGGCGGCGAAGCGCTGGCTGAGCACCTGGGCCAGCGCGTGCAGGTCGGCCCGGCTGTCCGCGCCGAGCGACACAAGCTGCTGGTAAATGTAGGCGCGCCAGAAGTCATCGATACTCATCGCGCTCAAGTCGCGCTTCACACGCTCGCGGTCGGACCAATAGGCATATGCGTAGCGGTGTGCTTCCAGCACGCTGCTTGCCGCCACTGTGACGCCCTCCTGACGTGCAAGCGAAGCCAGCATCTCCACCGTGTCGGGCGTGGAGACCTTGAGGGTGTCGTCAAGGTCGAAAAATACGGCGTCCAGACCGTCGAAAACGGGGCTAAGCATAGCTGGCATTGTAGCAGAGGGCGGTGACCGGGACAACCCGGCATGTCCAGAAGCCAAGCATCTGCTAACCGGATTCGTTACCACAAAACCTCCGAACAGCACTACAATAACCGGTAGACACAACGCAGGAGGTGAAGCGATGCGTTATCGCAGGTTTGGACGCACAGGCTGGATGGTCAGCGAGATAGGCTACGGCATGTGGGGCATGGCCGGCTGGACCGGCTCCGACGACGCCGAGTCGATGCGGGCGCTCCACCGCGCGGTCGAGCTGGGCTGCAACTTCTTCGACACCGCCTGGGCCTACGGTTCAGGACACAGTGAGCGCTTGCTGGGTCAGTTATTGCGCGCGCACCCCGACAAGGCGCTCTACACCGCCAGCAAGGTCCCGCCCAAGAACTTTAAGTGGCCGGCGGAGCCGGAGCACACGCTCGACGAGACGTACCCCTATGAACACATTGTCGCGTATGTAGAGAAAACGCTCACAAACCTTGGCCTCGACCACGTGGACCTGATCCAGCTTCACACGTGGGATGACTCCTGGGCGGACGACGCGCGCTGGCACCGCGCCGTCGAAGACCTGAAGCGACAGGGCAAAATCCGGGCGTTCGGCATCAGCGTGGACCGTTGGGAACCCGATAACGTCATCGAGGCGCTGCGCACCGGCCTGGTTGACGCGGTGCAGGTGATCTACAACATCTTCGACCAGAACCCGGAGGACCACCTGTTCCCGGCGTGCGTAGAGCTGGACGTCGGCATCATCGCGCGCGTGCCCTTCGACGAGGGCAGCCTGATCGGTAACCTGACCAAAGATACGCGCTGGCCGGAAGGCGACTGGCGCAACTCCTACTTTGTGCCGGAGAACCTGTCCGCGACGGTTGATCGCGTCGAGGCGCTGCGGCCCCTGGTGCCGCCCGGCATGACCATGGCGGAGATGGCGCTCCGCTTTATCCTGGCGAACCCGATCGTCAGCACGATTATCCCTGGGATGCGCAAGGTCAGGAACGTCGAGGAGAACATCGCCGCCAGCGACAAGGGGCCGCTGTCGTGGGACTTGATCGACAAGCTGCGCGCGCATCGCTGGGACCGCACGCCGACGTGGTGGTCGCAGTAGCTCGATGCCTAGAGCCTATCCGAATAGTCCCGGAC
>DAOTXU010000260.1:0-12278 GCA_034435135.1 Anaerolineae bacterium
GCCCAGCAGCGCCGTCCCGACCAGGCGCGCCGTGTTCTCTGCGCGGCTGATCCCGAACACGTCGATGGCCGCGCCGCAGTGGGGGCAGACGACGTGGCTCATATTCTCCACCATCCCGATCAACGGCGTCTCCATGTGTTGGACCAGGTTCGCCGCCTTGCGCACCACCATCCCCGCCAGGTCTTGCGGCGAGGTCACCAACAGGACGCCGTCCAGCGGGAGCGACTGGGTCACGGTCAGGGCCGCGTCGGAGGTGCCCGGCGGCAGGTCCACGACCAGGTAATCCAGGTCGCCCCAGGCGATGTCTTTCCAGAACTGCTCAATCGCCCGGCTGATGAGCGGGCCGCGCCAGATCACGGGCTGGTCCTCCTGCGCCAGGAGCAGGTTCATCGACATGATCCGGACGCCGGTGCGCGAAAGGACGGGCGCGATGCCGCCAGGCCCGGATACCGGCGGTTGCTGGACGCCAAACATCTTGGGGATGCTCGGCCCGGTGATGTCGGCGTCGAGCACGCCGACGCGCAACCCGCGCCGTCGCAACGATGCGGCCAGCAGGCCGGCGACCGAGGACTTGCCCACCCCGCCCTTGCCGCTCATCACCGCCATGACACGCCCAACGCGCCGGGTCGCGGCGGGAGCTGGCGCTTCTCCCCTGGCGGCGGCCATGAAGGCGGCGCGCTGGTCGGGGGTCATCTTCGTGAAGTGGACTTCGGCCTCAAGCGCCGGGGCCATGTCGTGGATCGCGTGTTTCACCAGGTCGATCAACGCCGGCCTGGCCGGCGCTTGCATGAGCGGCAGGGCCAGCGTCACGGCGACGCGGTTGTCCGTCACGCTCACCTCCTGGATCATCCCCAGCTCTTCCAGAGTGCGCTGTTCGATCTCTGGGTGCTTGAGCTGCCTGAGCGCCTCAAGAAGCTGTGACTCCGATAGGTTTGTCGGCACCGATTTGCTCCTCCGCTTGATCTCACTCCATGCTATGCTATCTCTTTAGACAATTCTGCATGACCCGCGGCTGGGTGGTTTCCAGGCCCCGGATCAGGGCGGAAAGCACATCACACCGCTATCGTACCACTTTGATTTACGAATGTCAATTATTATGGTATAATTCTGGCGACGGCTGTGAGACCGGAGGTGAGGCCTATGACCGAACAGCCAGAACCGAACGTAGGTCTGCGCATCCGCGCGATCCGCGAGCAGCGCCGGCTCTCCCTGCGCGCGCTGGCCGAGCGCTGTAACCTGTCGGTGAACGCGATCAGCCTCATCGAGCGCGGCGAGAATTCCCCGACCGTGTCGTCGCTCCACCTGCTGGCGACCGCGCTGGGGGTGTCGATCACCGACTTCTTCCAGGAGGATAATGAGCTGAGCACGGTGCTCATCCGGCATGACCGGCGGCTGGCGTACCAGAAGAACGGCGTGGCAATGGAAAGCCTGGGGTTTGGGCTGCGCAACCAGCAGCTTGAGCCGTTCCTCATCACGGTCGAGCCGGGCGCGGGGAACGATGAGCCGGTTACCCACGCCGGACAGGAGTTCGTGTATTGTCTGGAGGGGGAGGTCGAATACCATGTGGCGGGCGAGCGCTTCCGGCTCGAAGCCGGCGACAGCCTGTTGCTCGAAGCCACACGCCCGCACTATTTCTGCAACACCGCCCTGACCCCGGCGACGATCCTGGTGGTGTTTCAGGCGGCAGAGAGCAGCCACCTCGCTCGGCAGCGCCACCTGGAAGCGTGATTTGAGGAATCGCAGGGTTTTGGCGGCGGATAGATGGGACAGAACACCAGCGCTCCGGTCGGAATGGGTGATGGATAGCGGGCTTGAGAAATAAGTAACACAGCTTCGACCATTTCACGGACTGAACGAGGATCTCGCTGCCGAATGGGGTACGGTTATCCGCTACACATACCAGGTTGGAAAGTCTTTCGACCTAAACTGATCTACTCACAACTGCCCTCCTCACTTCAGCCGTCAAATCCGTTTAACCGCCATGCCGATGAAGCCGCCCCACGGTAGCGGCAACGCCCTTTCCCAGAGCGGCCACAGCGTTGTCCACCAGGCGATTTTCACCGGTTTCTTGGCGGCGGCGTGCCGCACCAGCGCTTCCAGCTCCAGCGGTGTAAAGAAATGGGCCGCGTCCCACACCGGGCCGCCTTCTCTTTTGAGTCGTCGCCCTAACTGGCTGCCACGGTTCAACACACCGAGTAACAGCCCACACCGGGCCACGCGCAGCGCCTCGGCCAGCGCGGGAGCAGGATCGGGGATGAATTCGAGCGTGGCAATGAGCACGGCAAGGTCGAAGGTCGCGGAAGCAAACGGTAACCTCAAGGCGTTGCCCTGCGCGTAGGCTTCACTCCCCAGGTGGCGCGCCTCGGCGAGCATGGGCGGGGAGAGGTCCACGCCGACGACGCTCAAGCCATGCGCTGCCAGCCAGCGCGTAAAGTGGCCCGTCCCACACCCGACTTCCAGCACGGTCCTGGCTCGCGGAAAAAGATGCAAGAGTCGGTCGAGCAGCGCTTTCTCCAAGCGGTCGGCGCGGCGGCCCACCGTGTGATACCAGTTCTCATATTCCATCGCCAGAGCCGGTTCTTCGAAGGGATTCACCGCGACCCTTTCCCTCCTATCGCGTACGCACGACCTAATGCGGCGGCACCAGCTGCGGCCCCAGGTGCCGCGCCCGCGCGCCGAGAAAGCGTCAACCCTTCATCTTGTTAAATCCCAACCCCAGTACGCGCAGGAAGTCGAAATTCCCTCCCGCAGGATTCGTGATTTGCCTGCATGAGGACAGTTTATGTTGATCCTCAGGATATGACACCCGCCATATGGCCTGCTTTCAAAGCCGCAGCAAAGGGGTACTATTAGGATGAGTGCCGTCGCACGAGAATATCGGGTTCGAGAGGGACAGTTTGATGGCACCGATCCGGGTTGTGCTGGCCGACGATCATGCAGTGGTGCGCAAGGGAACGCGCGAGTTCCTCGAAGAGGGGGGCGATATTGAAGTAGTGGCGGAAGCCGCCGACGGCGAGGAGGCCAAGGCGCTCATCCGCCAGCACCAGCCTGATGTGGCCGTGCTCGACATTCGGATGCCTGGCGCGACCGGCATCGAGGTCGCCCGCTGGGTCAGGGAGCAGCAGCTTCCCGTCGGCGTGCTCATCCTGACCGCCTACGACGACGACCCGTATGTGCTGGCGGCGCTCCAGGCCGGGGCGAACGGCTACGCACTCAAGACCGCCGAGGCCGACGAGATCGTCGCGGCGGTGCGCGCGGTCCGCGAAGGGCAATCCGCGCTCGACGCGGCCATCGCCCGCAAGCTGATGGCGCACCTGAGTGGCACCTCCCAATCCGGTAGCTTGATCGAGGCGTTGACCCCGCGCGAGGTCGAGGTGCTGGCGCTGGCGGCGCGCGGCCTGACCAACCGGGCGATTGGCCGGGAGCTGGACATCAGCGACCGCACCGTGCAGGGCCACCTGGCGAACATCTACACCAAGCTCCACGTCAACAGCCGCACCGAAGCGGTCACCAGAGGGCTTCAGTTGGGGTTGATCCACCTGCCGGAGGCGCGCGCGTGAGCCACTGGCGGGCTTCGGTCAGTCTGCGCGGGTTGCGGGTGCAGATTCTCCTGTGGACCATCCTGCCCCTGACGATCCTGCTCATCGGCTTTTCGCTGAGCGGCATCCACAGCCACCAGGATTCGATGCGCGCGATGGCCGCCGAGCGCGACGCCGGCCTGGCGCAGACGCTTGCCAGGGACATCGCCGCCGTGCTGGACCGGTACACGACCGCCTTGCCGCTCCTGGCCGCCTCCGACGCGGTGCACGGCAGCGACCTCAGGCAAGTCGAGGCGGCTCTGGAGGCAGCAGGGCGGAAACTGGGGCCTATGACCCTGCTGACCCTCGACCCCAACGGGCGCATCGTCGCCGGGCGGGCGCCGGCGGGGCTAGACACGTTTACCGTCGAGTGGCTTCAGTCCCACCGGACAGGCCGCGCGTCGGTGATCGCGGCGACGGGAGAAGCGGGTACGCTGATCTGGTCGGTGCCGCTGGAAGAGGGCGCCGGCTGGCTGATCGGCGTCCTCCGCCTGGAGACCCTGGCGCTGGGCGAGTTGTTCGAGATTAGCCGCCTGGGCGCGAGCGCGTCCGTCCTGCTGGTGGATCAGGCCGGTCAGGTGCTCTTCGCCGCCGGCGACGTGGGCGTGATCGGCGAACCGGAAAACACACCGGGGGTTGCGGAGGCGCTCGCCGGAAGGCGCGGCGTCACGTTCGCCCCTGGCCCAGGCGGGGAGCAGGTAGTCGCCTACGCGCCGGTCGCGGGTGCGGGGTGGGCGCTGGTGCTGCGCGAGCCGTGGGAAGCGCTCGCCGACCCGCTGCTGCGCTTTGACCGGATCGTGCCCTTTGTGCTGCTCACCGCCGCCGTCGTCTCGCTCCTGACGCTGTTCTTCGGTCTGCGCTATGTGGTGCGCCCGCTGCAAAAGCTGGACGCGCACACGACCCGGATCGGTCAGGGTGACTTCGAGGCTGCCGCCGACCCGGTGGGGGGCGTCGAAGAGATCGAAGCCCTGCGCCGCACGCTGGATCGCATGGCGCGCGAGCTGCGTCGGTATCAAGACACCTTGCAGGACTACCTGGGCGCGATGACCCAGGCGCAGGAAGAGGAGCGCGCCCGGCTGTCGCGCGAACTCCACGACGAGACCGTGCAGACGCTGGTCGCCCTGGGCCAGCGCGCGCAGATGGTGCAGCGGACGGTGGAACGCGACCCCGTCCGCGCGGCGGAGCGCCTGGCTGAACTGCGCGCGATGATCGGCGAGGCGGTGGAGGAGGTGCGCCGCTTCAGCCGCGCGCTGCGTCCGGTGTACCTGGAAGAACTGGGGCTGGTGCCGGCCCTGGAGGCGCTGACACGCGAAGTCCGCGCAACCCTCCAGGTGAGCGGTTCCGCCTATCGCCTGTCTCCTGAGCAGGAAGTGACGCTATACCGCATCGCACAGGAGGCGCTGAACAACGCAGTCCGCCACGCGCAGGCTTCGCGGATGGGCGTCGAACTGACCTTCGCCGACGAGGCGATCACCTTGCAGGTCTGGGATGACGGGGTGGGGTTCGCTGTGCCTGACCAGTTCCACAACCTATCCAGGAACGGTCACTTCGGGCTGCTGGGGATGCACGAGCGGGCGCAGGCCGCTGGCGGTCGGCTGACCATCACCTCAGCGCCGGGACGGGGGACGACCGTTACCGTTATGCTGCCTGATCCGCCCCATATGTCCCCCTCAGTCAATCCGCCCTGACGCGACCGCATCCTTCCAGGGGAATGTTCCCGAATTGGATCGAAATACGCCAAATGGCGGTTGTGTTCGCGCCGCCAGTGTTATAAGGTCTGTGCAGAACGACGCTCTCTCGCTCGCGCCGCAGGTTGCTGTCGGCTGGCGCGGGCGTGCAGTCTCAGGTTGCCCACGACGACAGGTGTGTTTTACCCTGTGTCATAACGAACACCGAAGTTTTATCCATGCCGGAGGTAAGGACGCATGACGCGACCGGGCATCCGGCATGGGCGGCAACACCTCGAAAGCCGGCCAGACGCGCCAAGAGAAAAGTCAGGAGGAGAAGATGGACGATCACATGCATGTTGAGGTGGATTGTCAGGTAGCGGTCGCGTTGCTGGTGCGGGCGCTGGAAGCGCAAAGGATGCGCGTTTATTGTAGCTTCAACCTGCGCACCGCCCTCGCAGGTCTGTCTGAGTGTGGTTGCCCATATCATGGCACGAGCCAGTGTACCTGCCAGTATGCTGTGCTGCTGGTGTACGGCGATGCACCCGCGCCGGTGCGAGTGGTCGCGCACGGGCGCGACGGCTGGGTGCGCCTTTCTATGCCCGACGCCGGTAGCTCGTTGGCGACGGTTCGGAAGCAGGTCTTGGAAGTCTTGCTGGCAACACTCTCGCCTTATGTAGCCTCGCAGCCAGAGACAGTGATGGCGGGATGAGCTGAGCAGACCGTCTGTGGTCGATGGCGATGACACACTCGGCGAGGGTGTGTCGTGGCGTGTTTGACGTCGGAAGGGCAACACTAATGAGCCTGTGGGCGATCATCCCGGTGAAACCGCTGAACCTGGCGAGAAGTGAGCTGGAAACTGCCCTGGATCGCCAGGGGCGGGAAGCGCTGGCGACCGCAAACCTCCGCCAGGCTCTGGAAGCCTTGACGCGATCATGGTCGTTGGCCGGCGTGGTCGTGCTCAGCCGCGACTCGCGCGCGCTCGCCGAGGCGCGCAGCTACGGCGTGTACACGGTGACGGAGAGCGGCGCGCCGGAGCGGAACGCCGCGCTGATGCGGGCGACGCTCACCACGCGGACGTTCGGCGCGACAGCCCACTGATGCTGGCCGCCGACCTGCCGTTAATCGGGCCAGAGGACCTGGAAGCGCTCGCGCGCCTGGGGGAGTGCAGCAGCCGTCTGGTCGTAGCGTCGCCGGACCGCTTCGAGGACGGCACGAACGCCCTCCTGATGCGCCCGCCGGGCGTGATCCCCTACGCGCTCGGCCCAGGTAGCTTCAAACGACACGTGGCGCGCGCGCCGCCGGAACCGACGTCCAGCCGAGGAGCTGGGGCAGCCGGTCACATGCCCGGTCTGCTGGAGCTGGCGTCCGGTGAGCGCTGGCGAGGCCCGACGGGTCTTCCGATACGCCGTTTAGCGGGGTGAAAGATGCGCCGAATAGCGCGGCAGGCAGGGCAGCGAAGGGGCTATCTTCCGAAGAATAGCGAAGTTTTCTGCAAGACCTGAAAGAGTATAGGAGTGAGATCATGACCAGGCAGCATACTGGACGAAGAGCGCTGTTGATCGCCGCCATTGCCGTTGGGCTGGCGGTAGGGCTTGGCGCCTGGGCCGTCAACGCCCAGGACCCCGACACGCCGCCCTGCGATCTGTTCGGCTTCCGGGGCGGCGGGCGCGGGATGATGGGCAACCGCTTCCCCGAAGCGTGCGCCGAACAGGGCTGGTATGGCATGGGCATGATGGGCGGCATGATGCACCGGGGCATGAGGATGGGCGGCGGCATGATGATGGGCTTCGATCTGGACGAGATGGGCCGCTTCGGACCCGGCGCCGGCATGATGGGCGCGTGGACCCCGCCTGACGACCTGGCTCCGGCAGGCAACACGCTGACTCTGGACGAGGCCGTCGAGGTCGCCGAGGCATACATCGCTGCATGGGGCAACGAGGGCGCGCTGGAACTGGGCGAGGTGATGCAGTTCAGCAATCACTTCTACGCCGAAGTGCGAGAGGCTGACACCGGGCGCGGCGCTTTCGAGTTCCTCATTGACCCGGCGACGGGCACGATCATCGGCGAGCCAGGTCCGAACATGATGTGGAACCTGCATTACGGCATGAGCATGATGCACGGCGTGGGCCTGTGGACGCCAGAGGATGTGGGCGACGAGATGACCGTCTCGCCTAATGAGGCGCGTGAGTATGCGCAGGCGTTCCTGGATGAAGCGTTCCCTGGCCTTGAAGTGGACGAGGAGGCGGACGCTTTCTACGGCTACTACACGCTGCACATCCTGGAAGACGGCGAGGTCGTGGGCATGTTGAGCGTCAACGGCTACAGCGGGCAGGCCTGGCTGCACCACTGGCACGGCGACTTCATCGACATAGCCAGGCACGCCGAGGACGAGATGTCGGCTGCACCGTCAACCGGGGTGTATCAAACGCTCACGATTGAACAGTTCGCCGACATCCTCGCCAACCAGGGCGAGGAATACACCATCATCAACGTCCATATCCCTTATGAAGGGGAAATCGAAGGCACCGACGCCCACGTGCCCTACAACGATCTGGACGCGCTGACCGCCGCGCTGCCGGAGAAGGGCGCGCCGATTGTCCTCTACTGTCGCAGCGGCAGGATGAGCGAGATCGCGGCGCGCGCACTCCTGGACCAGGGCTACACTCAGGTGTGGGACGTGCCCGGCGGGATGATCGCGTGGCAGGAGAGCGGTCGCCCTTTAAAGACAGGCGAATAAGCCAGACTCTTCTACTGGAAGCAATGAACTGATTCAAACTTACGCCAACAGCTGGCCGTGCTAAGGCCTTTCTCTACCTCACCCCCGTCTCGCCTGCGGCTCGACACCCCCTCTCCGCTTGCGGCTATAGTCCGGCGTAGCCGGGAGAAGGGGGCGGGGGGTGAGGTGTCCGCCAACACGACAAGCACCACACGCACCGCGGTCGTTGGCTCAAAAGCTTGAATCACTTCAATCTATACAACCACAACGAAAAGGAGCTTCAGAACGCGCTATGAAACCGAGGACTATCTTCGCATTTGCACTCGTCGTCCTGGCGCTGGCGGCGCTTACCGTCGCACAGGCCGCCCTGCTGCCGGCAGCGCAGGACCCCACACCGACGCCGGCGGACATGGGCGGCATGGAGGGCATGGATATGGGAGACACAAACGCCACTGCCACGCCTTCCGCGCTGGGCCATGACATGACCAGTATGGGGGACGAAACGAGCGACGGCCATACGATGGGGCCGGCCAGCGCCGAGGGCGTGCCGTTGGCGACGGAGGCTCGCGGCGCGCAGCCGCTCGACTTCCGGTTGGAGGGCGACGTCAAGGTCTTTGAACTGACCGCGCGGCCCGTGCGGTGGGAAATTCTGGACGGCGTAACCGTGACCGCGTGGACCTACAACGGCACCGTCCCCGGCCCGATGCTGCGCGTGACCAAGGGCGACCGCGTGCGCGTCATCCTCAAGAACGCACTCCCTGAGCCGACGACGATCCACTGGCACGGCGTCGAAGTGCCCAACGCGATGGACGGCGTGCCGGGCGTGACGCAAGACCCCATCCAGCCCGGCGAGACGTTCATCTATGAGTTCGTCGCCAAGCCCGCCGGCACGTTCATGTACCACTCGCACTTCGAGAGCGACACACAGGTGATGCTGGGCCTGTACGCGCCGTTCCTCATCGACCCCGCCGAGCCGGAGGCGAACCCGCCGGATGTGGATATGGTCCTGATGCTCTCCGAATGGCTGGTGATGGACGGGCAGACCTACGCCGCGATGCCGATGGCGGGCATGGAGCCGAACTACTTCACCATCAACGGCAAGGCGTTCCCGGCGGCGGAGACGATTAACGTGCAGGCCGGGCAGCGCGTGCGCCTGCGCCTGATGAGCATCGGGCAATTCGTGCACCCGATGCATCTGCACGGCCAACCGTTCAAGATCGTGGCGACGGATGGGCATCCTGTGCCTGAGGCGGCGCAACTGACCAAAGATACCGTCTCGGTCGCGCCGGGAGAGCGGTATGACATCGAGTGGGTCGCCGCCGAGCCGGGGCAGTGGATGCTGCACTGCCACATCCTTCACCATACAACCAACGACGGTGAAGAACCGGGCGGGCTGATGCTTATCGTGAATGTGACTACGTAAGGATTCTCACAGCCGTGAAAGGCCGTTTAAAAGGGTTCCCCCGGCTGAAGCCGGGGGTGAATTCCTCACCGTGCCGTGGCTTTCCGGCGATTAGCCGCCGACTTTAGAAACTGAATAAACTTCCATGGCCCGACTTCTCAAATGGCCTCCTAGAGGTGAGGTTGACCCGGACAATATAAGAACCGGAAAGCTCTAGCGCGCAGGCGAAAGCAGTTCCTTTTTGCCGCCTGTTGCTTTACTTGGTTGTCGGTACGTTTGCTGGAATAGTTCGGGAGGACATCAGGGGTGAAAGGCAAACAAAGATATTACCTATACGCCCGCTTCCTCGACTACTGCCACGAGCGCATCCTCCTGCGCAAGGTCGGCGGGGGGTACATCTTCGTGCACCGGCTGTTGCAGGAGTACTTCGCCCGCTCGACCCCTCGCCGCCGCGATAGGTCTATGCGCCTTCCGGCCCCGCGACTTCCAGTCGCGGGCGAATTCGCCATCGTTGTCACGCTGGCGCGCGGTGAGCCGCCGACTTCAGCCGGCGGGTTGCTTTGACAGCCGCAATTATGGGGCCGCCGGCGACTATTGCCTCCGCTCGGTGAAGATGCGCGCGAGCATCACCACGCCGATGACGATCAGCAGCACCGGGAACCAGACATCGCCCAGGAAGTTGAAAAAGTTCCCCAGAATATCGACCACGGCGGCGATGGCGAAGAGCGCGCCGAAAAACCACGTCGCGCCGCTGACTTCCCAGCCCTGCTGGCGCTGATAGAGCGCCGAGCCGAGCAAGATCACCGCGGCGATGAGCGGAAAGATACCCCTGGGCAGTGGGATTAGCGCCGCCACGCCGAGCAGGATCAGCATCGCGCCGAAGGTCGCGCGCTCGACGTTTTGTTCCGCTTCGCTTTTCTGCATGGCTTCAATCCCCCCTTGATTTGATCCGCGCTTCGATGGTAAGAATACCCGCGCCGCGAGCAGGTCACGGCGCGGGCGCGGCGGAGCTACCGCCGACTGCTGAGGATATTATACAGCAACAACACACCCAGCCCGATCAGCACGAGCGGCCACAGGCTCCACAAGAAGCCGAGCACGCCGCCGACCAGGCTCAGCGCGGCCCAGGCGGCGAAGGCCACGCCGACAATCCACGTCCAGGGGCTGACGCGCCAGCCGCGCTGGCCCTGGTAGTACGCCGAGCCGAGCAGGATCAGCGCCGCCAGCGCCGGGAAGAACCACCCCAACCTGAACACGACATGCACACCCACCAGGATCAGCATCGCGCCCAGAGTGATGTTTTCAACGTTGCGTTCCGCTTCGCTTTTCATGGCGATCATTCTCCTTAATCCAGCCATGTGGCATATTGCCCGGCGTTGACGTTCTGCTCGCGCAGGTTTCGTCAGCGCTCTACATGCATTATACGCAAAAGCACCCAAAGGGTAGCAGGGAAAAAAGCAGGGACACGGCAGCGCCGTGTCCCTGCTGAAAAACCCATTGCCGAGGTTACTTCGCCGGCGACGTGTCCGGCGTGGTCGAGCCGGGGGCGCTTTCGGCTTCCGGCTCCGGCGCGGGCTGCGGCTTTTCCGCGGGCAGCTCCGGCTTTCGAGCGGCGCGGGCGCGCGCCTGGGCCTGCGCCGCCTCGTGCTCCTGCACCACCTTCTCGATGCCGTTGCGCACCACGTTGAGGTTATCGACCAGTTGACCCTCCAACTTGCGGAGGACTTCCAGCACGTAGGCGTCGGCGTCGGCGCGGATGGCCTCGGCCTCCTGGCGCGCCTCTTCGATGATGTTGGCGGCCTGGTTGCGGGCGGCCTGGGTGATGGCGTCGCGCTCGATCAAGCCGTCGCGCTTCTCGCGCGCCAGTTCGACAATGCGCGCGGCCTCTTCGTTGGCCTGTGCGATCAGCCGGTCGCGCTGGTTCATAATGCGCTGCGCCTTGTCGATCTCTTCGGGGATGGAGATGCGCATCTGGTCGATCAGCTCAAGCGCGCGTTCCTCGTCGATCAGGGTGAGCTTGCTGAACCAGACGTGCCGGCCCTCGTCGATGAGGTCTTCAAGACGGTCGATCAGGTGTTGGATGTCCATCTGCGCACTCCTCTGCCGCGCCTAGTCGCGCAAGGAAATCATATCCACAGAGCCGGGACCATCGTCGCCCAGCTTGGCAAAGTGCTCCTTCAGCGCCCGGTGGACGTGCGGCGGCACCATCGAAGACACATCCCCGCCCAGCGAGGCCACCTCGCGCACGGTGGTGGAGCTGATATGAATATGCTTCTCGTCGGTGATGAGATTCACCACCTCGATGTCGGGCGCGAGCCGCCGGTTGGTGATCGCCATGCGGAACTCCAACTCAAAGTCCGAGAACACGCGCAGCCCCCGGATGATGGCAAACGCCCCGACCTGCTTTACATAGTCTACAAGCAACCCGCCAAAGTGCGCAACTTTGATACGGGGATAGTCGGCGACGGCCTCGCGCGCCAACGCGACGCGCTTGTCCACGTCGAAAAGGATGTTCTTTTGAGGCCGCTCGTACACCGCCACGATCACCTCGTCAAACAGCTTCGTGGCGCGGATGGCGATGTCGATGTGGCCGTAATGGACCGGGTCGAATGTGCCGGGATAAACGCCTATGCGCACCTACTGCTCCTTACGTTTATAGATTTGTATCCCGCCACTATCGTCGCGGGCCGATCATTGGACCTGAATGCGCACTGATTCGGTTAGCCGCCGTCTTCAGCCGGCGGCTGTTCTACCGGCGACTCTTCTACTTCGCTCTCATCGAACTGATTCAAACTTACGCCAAGAGGTGGCCGTGCTAAGGTCTTTCTCTACCTCACTCCCGTCTCGCCTGCGGGGGGACACCCCCTCGCCCCTTGCGGTGAGGGGGTCGGGGGGGGGCGGGCGCCCGCAAA
>DAOTXU010000261.1:0-27442 GCA_034435135.1 Anaerolineae bacterium
GTCCGGGTAACGATGTGCCGTACCTGAGCGGGCTGCGGCGGGACGCGCGCCGGTACGGGCGCAGACAGCACGGTCGGCGCGCCTGGATGATGCTCGCCGACGCGGGCTTTGATGGCGCCACGATCCAGGCGAATGACCTCATCCCGCCCATCCGGCGCGGCGGTGCGTGGGTGGACCCGGCGCGCAGCTTGCGCTGCGCAGGCAGCGTGGCGCGCGCGGAGTTGGTGGCGGCGGCGCGCTTGGATGGCGTGTGCGGGCAACGCTGGAAGAGCGAGACGGTGATTTCGGTCATCAAGCGCAAGTTCGGAGATGCGATCCGCGCGCGGTTGCGCCGCCTGCAACTGCGCGAACCCACTATTAAGGGATTGGTTTATGATCTCCATGTCTAACTATGTCTCCAACCTGCCGCCATCTTCGCAACAGAGCAGCAGCGAGCGACTTTGCAAAAGCCCTGATACCGGTGGAAGGGCTGGTGCACAGTCGCGCCTGGCTCCCGACCTCACCCCCTCGCGGGTTGGACAGTCCCCTCGCCGCTGTGCGGAGAGGGGGACAGAGGATATAGCTCGCCGAAGCCGGGGTGAGCTTACTGACTTCGCAGAAGCGCTGCCGTTGCCGGCTTTCTCCCCGTCCCAACGCGCCAGATTGGGGCCGCATGTGTCTTCGGCGATACAAACGGCGCGGCCCCGCCGGAGCGGGGCCTGCCAATAACGCAAACGATAGCAACCAGGATTACAGGGCGCTGACGATGTTGGAGAAGATGTTGCCGATGGCCGGGCCGAGAAGGGCCAAGATGACGATCACGACAACGGCGACCAGCACCAGGATCAGGGCATACTCCACGAGACCCTGACCTTCCTCGCGTGGCAGATACAACATTCCGACTCACCTCCCTTCGCTTAAGTTTGCGTAAACTATATAACCTTTCTCAAACCAAAGCAATAGTACTCAGGGAATAGAAGACGTCCCTATGAAGCCGCGTGAACGCCGGGTTTATCCAAAGCGGCCCGCGATATAGTCGGCGGTCTCCTGCTGTTGGGGGTTCCTGAAGAGTTCCCCGGTCGGCCCGTATTCGACTAACTCGCCCCAGCGCAGCTCCTCGTTTCCGCGCTCCTCTTTGCGCACGTTGATGAACGCGGTGTAGTCGGAGACGCGCTGCGCTTGTTGCATGTTGTGCGTGACGATGACGATGGTGTAGTTGTGCGCCAATTCGCGCATCAGTTCTTCTATTTTCTGCGTGGCGATTGGATCCAACGCCGAGCACGGTTCGTCCATCAAAATGACCTCCGGCTCGACTGCGAGGGCGCGCGCGATGCACAAACGTTGCTGCTGCCCACCGGAAAGCGCCAGCCCTGACTTCTTCAGGTCGTGGCGGACCTCCTCCCATAGCGCAGCCTGCTCCAGGCTGTGCTCGACAATCTGATCCAGCGCCTTTTTGTCGCGCACGCCCAGGATGCGCGGGCCATAGGCGACGTTGTCGTAGATGCTCTTGGGGAAGGGGTTCGGCTTCTGGAACACCATGCCGACAAGCCGCCGCACCTCCACCGGGTCTACGCCGGGGTCGTAGAGGTTGCGCCCGTGAAAGAGCACCTCGCCGCTCACGCGCGCCGACGGCACCAGGTCGTTCATGCGGTTCATCACACGCAGGAGCGTGCTCTTGCCGCACCCGGAGGGGCCGATATACGCCGTGATCTTCTTCGCCGCCACCGGCATGGTCACATGTTGGATCGCCGGTTTGTGGCCGTAAAAAACGCTTACGTCGTGTAACTGAATTGCATATCTTCCGTTCAAACTCGTCATGGTTTCCTACCACATTTTCTTGCTGAAGCGCTGGCGCAAGAAGATCGCCGTCGCGTTCAAACTCAACAGCAACACCAGCAGCACGATGATCGCCGCCGCTGCAATGTCGCGGAACTGGTCCTGGGGGCGCGCCGTCCACTGCCAGATTTGGATGGGCAGGGCGGTGAACTTGGAGAACGGGCTGGTCGGGTCGGTGGAAATCACCGTCGCCGCGCCGATCACGATCAGCGGCGCGGTCTCGCCGATGGCGCGCGAGAGTGAAAGAATCGTGCCGGTGAGGATGCCGGGCATGGCGGCGGGCAACACCTGCCGCCACACCGTCTGCCACTTCGTCGCGCCGAGGCCATAGCTCCCCTCGCGGATGGACCAGGGCACCGCGCGGATCGCCTCCTGTGCGTTGATGATGATGATTGGCAGAACGAGCAACGCCAGCGTCAGGCCGGCGGAAAGGATGGTGCGCCCGTTAGTGTCGGTATAGCCGACGAACGCGCCGCTGGTGATCGGCCCCAGCGCGCGCACGAAGATCGCCAGGCCCAACATGCCGTAGATAATGGACGGCACGCCGGCCAGGTTGCGGATGTTAGTCTCGATGGTGTTGTTGATGAAGTTGTCGGTGGCGTACTCTTCCAGGTAAATCGCCGCGCCCACACCCAGCGGCACGGCGACGATCATCGTGATGAGCATGATGTAAATCGTGCCCAGCAGCGCGGTGCGGATGCCGGCGTTCGCGGGCGTGGCCGACATCGTGTTGGTCAGGAAATCCAGGTTAATCCACGAGTGGAACTGCAAGACGGCGTCCGGGTGCTCGGAAGCCTTCACCTGCGCCTCGATGCCGGCGCGGTTCGTGAGCGCCTGGAGCAGAGGCCAGCTTCCGACGACCTCGTAGCCGACCACCTCCGCGCGCACCAGGTCATACAAACGTCTCTGGCCCAGGTTCGCTGCCAGCAGCGCTGCCAGTTCCTGCTCGTTAAGCGCGGTGAAAGGCTTCTCGGCGAGTTCCGAGGGATAATGGTACCCGGCCAGCAGGTTGCTCACCGGCAGGCTCGGGTCGAGAGAGGTATTGACCTGCAAGATTTCATCGCGCACCAGCACGCGCAGCCGCGCCTTGCGCGCGTGTTCGGCCAGGATGTGCGTCAACCCGGCGGCGTCCAGCGCTTCAAGCGGGCGGTCGGAGAGGGTGGCCGCGTCCACTTTGGTCGTGACCGCGATCATCCCCACCGCCTCGTTGAGAACGGTGAGGCCTAAAATAAGCAACGCCACTAACCCGACGAGCGTGGCGAAGTGGAACGCCGTGCGCCAGCGGTTGCCGCGTCGATGACGTGCCTCCAGGATGCTCTTGTAGAGGGCGGTGTCGAGCGCCTCCACACTCCCGGTGGGCACCGCCGGCGTCTCAACCGGGGGTTGCAGCGCTTCTTCGCTCATTCGTAAATCTCCCGGAAGCGGCGGATCACGGTGCGGCTGAGGATGTTGAGGATCAGGGTCATGAAGAACAGCGCCAGCGCGATGGCGAACAGGCTGTTGTAATCAATCGAGTTGTAGCTCAGATCGCCGCCGCTGATGCGCACGATATGGCCGGTCATGGTTTCGGCGGAGTCGAAGATATTCAACGTAAAGTTCGGGCCATTGCCGGAGACGAGGGCGACGATCATGGTCTCGCCGATGGCACGCGACACGCCGAGGATGAAGGCGGCGATGATGCCCGAAAGCGCCGCCGGAACCACGACTTTCTTCACCGTTTCAAAGCGCGTCGCGCCCAACCCGTATGAAGCCTCGCGCAGCGAACGCGGCACGGCGTTCAGCGCGTCCTCGCTCATGGAACTCACATAGGGCAAAACCATGATGCCCATAACAATGCCGGCTGAGGCCATGTTGTAGACCTGAACGCTGCCGAAGATGGTGTTCAGCCGGACGTCAGCGTTGAAAATGGACTGCAACAGTGGCGTCATGAACGTGAGTCCGAAGTAACCGTAGACCACCGTCGGCACGCCGGCCAGGATTTCCAGGATGGGCTTGAGCGTCGCGCGCGTCTTGGGCGAGGCGTACTCGCTGAGGTAAATGGCCGCGCTCAGGCCCAACGGCAGCGCCACGCACATGGCGATCAGGCTCGTGATGACGGTGGCTGTCAGCAGCGGCAGGACGCCGAAGTTGCCCAGTTGGGGTTGCCACCGCGTCGAAGTGAAGAACTCGATCAGGTCAACCGCGTCGGCCTTGAACACCTCCGCGCCCGCGCTGAGTTCGACCGGGGTGGTGCCGTTATAACCGCGTTCGACGATGACATACCCTTCGCCGACCTCGCTCACCCGCATCTGCTCCTCGCCGATGCGAATGTGCTGGCCGGCTTCGAGCTTGCCCGCGCCGCTCAAATCCAGCCGGGTTTCGGTCGAACTGGCTTGCTCCGAGAGGGAGGTGAACGTGTCCACCCACGCCGGCGGGGTGAAGAAGAGCAGCGCCTCGCTGCCCAGCGCGACCACAATGGCGAGGGTCGTGAGGATGGAGAAAGCGCCGCAAAAGAAAAGAATCGCCCTGACGATGTTTTCAAAGACGTGCGGGCGTTTCCCTAGCGCTGGCGCTGCGCTGGGCCGGCGCAGCGCCTCGGCGATGATCGCGCGCTTGGGTTCGATGCCCTGTTCAAGGCCCTTCACTTCCTCAAGCATTCTTCATCCTTATCCCAAAACGGATTGAACCGGCGTGGGGAGAGGCGGTCCGCCTCTCCCTGGTGCCAGGGTAGAACCGTGTTTATTCCATCCCCATGCCATAGGCGGTCAGGAACCTGGCCCTGGCGACGTTGAGGGCATCCGGGTTGGCGGGGAAGTAGCCCACGTCGAGGATTTCGTCGTTCACGTAGGTCAGGTAGTAGTTGATGAACGCCGCCACCTGCGGCTTCTCGGCCATGAGGCTGGCAGTGCTGTAGATGTACAGCGGGCGCGCCAGCGGGTACGTCGCCGCGTCCACCGTCGCCTGCGACGGCGCGACCCCCTCCACCGCCAGCGCCCTCAGCGCCTCCTGGTTCTCGGCGTAGTAGGCGTACCCGAAGAACCCCACCGCATACGCGCTGCCCTGCACGCCTTGCACGAGCACGTTGTCGTCCTCGCTCAGTTGGGTGTTGGCCGCCGCCAGGATGGGCGCTTCGTCCTTGTCGAAGACCTCCTCCACGAAGTAGTCAAACGTGCCGCTGTCCGTGCCGGGGATGTAGCGCTGGATCGGCTCCGCCGGCCACTCCGGTCGCACCTCCGCCCACGTCGTCGCCGTCGAGAAGATCAGCGCCAACTCCGCCATCGTCACCTCCGTCACGAAGGTGTTCGCCGTGCTCACCACCACCGCCAGCGCGTCGGTGCCGACGCGGAACTCCACCGGCGCACGCCCGATGCCCCGGCACGCCGCCGCCTCGTCCTCCGTGATCGCCCGGCTCGCGTTGGCGATGTCGGTCTCGCCGTTGACGCAGAAGCGCTCGAACCCCGCGCCCGTGCCGATGCTGTCAATCGTGATCTCGCCAGCGAACCCATCCGCGATGAAGCGCTCGCGCATCCGCTCGCTCAGCGGAAACACCGTCGAGCTTCCCGCGGTGATGATCTTCCCCGTCACCGTCAACGGGTCTACCTCCGGCAGGACGACCCCGCCGGCCCCCTGAGCGACCGCGCCCAGGGTGGGCAGCGCCAGCACGAAAGCCAGAGTCAAAACGAACAGAGAGCGTAAAGTGAGCTTCATTGGTCTCTCCTCCTAGAGATGTGTTGCTCAGATTTCATACCGGCAGCACTATACCCCCAGGTCTTTAAAGTCAGCAGCCCACTGGCGTTAAATTGGACCGCAAGTTCTTTAAATCACGAACGGGATTTCTTTAAGCAAAGTTTAAGGCTTCCTGAACGCAAGCAGCCACCGGGCACCCGATGGGTGCACAAGCCATTTGACGTTTTCAGATCAAGAGATATAATCTTAACCCCCTCCCGGTGGGGGTGGGGTAACGACCGAGATGTGGCGGAGGCGCAATGGAAATCGAGACCAAGCGGAGCGTCGTCAACCGGCTGGCGAGCATCGCCGGGCACGTCGAGGGCATCAAGCGCATGGTGGATGAGGATGGCTACTGCATCGACATCATCCGGCAGTTGCAGGCGGTCCAGGCGGCGCTAACCAAAGTGGAAGGGTTGATCCTCGACACGCACCTGCGCACCTGCGTCACCACCGCCGTGCGCGGCGATAATCCAAACGAGCGCGAGCGCGTCTTGCGCGAGATTAGCGACGTATTCAACGCATCCAACCGGCGCTGAATCCCAAACCTTCAATCACAGGCTTTCGGAGGAGTGACATGGCAGACATCATCAAGACCGTAACCGTCCCCAACATTAGTTGCGGCCACTGCGTGCACACGATCAAGCGTGAGATCGGCGCGCTGGCCGGCGTCAAAAGCGTAGACGCGGAGCAGACGACGAAGCGCGTCACCGTAACCTGGGACGACCGCACGTCGTGGGACGCGATTCAGCAAACCCTGGTCGAGATCGGATATCCGCCCGCCACATAAGCGGCAGGGGAACCGAACAGCGACGTATTGGGTGGCACATGAGCGCGAACGCACCAAAGCAATCGAGGAAAAAGATGAACCGCGCCGCGCGCGAAGCCAGAGAACGCCGCCAGCGCCTGGTGTGGGTCGGCGGGGCGGTCGTGGTGGTCATTGCGCTGGCCGTCGGCGCTGTGGCCCTCTCACGTAGCGCGGGCGCTGGCGCCAGCGCGCCCGGCGTGGCTGTGCTGATCCAGGGCGCGGATCACATTCAGGTCGGCCAGTCGCACCCGCCGTACAACTCCGACCCGCCCACTTCCGGCTGGCACTACGAGACAGCGCTGGGCGCAGGCTTCTATGAGGAGTCAGCGCCAGACGAACAACTCGTCCACAACCTGGAGCACGGCCACGTCGTCATCTCCTACGACTGCCGCAAGCTGGACGATTGCGAGACCGTCAAAAGCCAACTGCGCGGCATCTTCGAGCGCTACGACGGCTGGAAAGTCACGGTCGTGCCGCGCGAGAACGCCGACGCCGCCATTGCGCTGACGGCATGGGGGCGCATCGACAAGTTGGATCGGTTCGACGAGGGACGGATCACCGCCTTCATCGACGCCTGGCGCGACCGCGGACCTGAGCAGACGATGGAATAGGAGCGGCCGGCTTTCCGGCGGTGACATAGAGCAGCATGAGCGAAAAACGCATCGAACTTCCCATCACCGGGATGCACTGCGCCAACTGCGCCAACACCGTCGAGCGCAACCTGAAGAAGCTCGACGGCGTGCGGGAGGCGGTGGTCAACTACGCCACCGAGCGCGCCTCCGTGATCTACGACCCGGCGCTGGTGAACCCGGCGCAGATGGTGGCGCGCGTCGAGGACGCCGGCTACGGCGTGGCGACCGCGCGCGTGGAACTGCCGATCACGGGGATGCACTGCGCCAACTGCGCCACAACCGTCGAGCGCAACCTCAAGCGGCGCGAGGGCGTGATCGACGCGGTAGTGAACTACGCCACCGAGCGCGCGACCGTCACCTACAACCCTGACCTGGTGGGCCGCGCCGGGCTGATCCAGACGGTGGAAGAAGCCGGCTATGGCGTAATCCAACAGGATGAAAGCAGCGCGCCTGAAGCCGCCGAAGATGCGGAGCAGGCCGCCCGTCGCCGGGAGTACGAGCACGAAAAGCGCCGGCTGCTGGTGGGTGTGGTCTTCACGCTGCCGCTGTTCCTGCTCAGCATGGCGCGCGACTTCGGGCTGCTGGGCATGGCGGCGCACGCGGCGTGGTTCAACTATCTCTTGTGGGCGCTGGCGACGCCGGTGCAGCTTTATGTGGGCTGGGACTACTACGTCAGTTCCTACCATGCGCTGCGCAACCGGGCGGCCAACATGGACGTGCTCATTGCGCTCGGTTCGTCGGTGGCCTACATCTACAGCGTCCTGGTGACGCTGCGGCTGCTTCCCGGACACGGCTACTTCGAGACGGCGGCGGCGATCATCACGCTGATCGTCACCGGCAAGCTGTTGGAGGCGCGCGCCAAGGGCAACACCAGCCAGGCCATCCGCGCGCTGATGAACCTCCAGGCCAAGACCGCGCGCGTGCTGCGCGGCGGCCAGGAGGTCGATGTGCCGGTGGAGGCCGTGCGCGTCGGCGAGTTCGTGGTCGTGCGGCCCGGCGAGAAAATCCCGGTGGACGGCGTGGTCACGTCCGGGCGCTCGGCGGTGGACGAGAGCATGATTACCGGCGAGAGCCTGCCGGTGGACAAGGCCGAAGGCGACGAGGTGATCGGCGCGACGCTGAACAAGCAGGGGCTGCTCACCGTGCGCGCGACGCGCGTGGGCCGCGAGACCGCGCTCGCGCAGATCGTGCGGCTGGTGCAGGAGGCGCAGGGGTCCAAAGCGCCGATCCAGCGCCTGGCCGACCGGGTATCGGCGGTGTTCGTGCCGGCGGTGATCGCCATCGCGCTGGCGACGTTTGCGCTGTGGCTGCTGGGCGGCGCGGGCTTCACCGCCGCGCTGGTGCGGCTGGTGGCGGTGTTGGTGATCGCGTGCCCGTGCGCGCTGGGCCTGGCGACGCCGACGGCGGTGATCGTGGGCATGGGCAAGGGCGCGGGGATGGGCATTCTCTTCAAGAACAGCGCCGCGCTCGAAGAGGCGCACCGCTTGCAGGCGATTGCGCTCGACAAGACCGGCACCATCACCAAAGGTGAGCCGGCGCTGACGGATGTGGTTGTTCCCACCTCACCCCTAAATCCCCTCTCCACAAGTGGAGAGGGGACTTTGCAGCCTATTGCCCTCCCTTCTCCATTCATGGAGAAGGGAGGGGGGGGTGAGGTAAGAGAGGCGTTGGCGCTCGCCGCCTCCGCCGAGCGCGGCTCCGCGCATCCACTTGGAGAGGCGATTGTCCGCGCGGCGCAGGCGGCGGGCCTGGCGCTGAGCCAGCCGGCGGACTTCGAGGCGGTGGCCGGGCGCGGCGTGCGCGCGACCATCGCCGGGCGCGAGGTGCTCGTCGGCAGCCGCGCGCTGATGCAGGAGCGTGGCGTGAACCTCAACGGGCTTGAGCGTGAGGCCGAGCGCCTTCAAAGCGAGGCCAAGACCGCGATGTGGCTCGCGGTCGATGGGGAGGCGGGCGCGGTGATGGCCGTCGCCGACACGATCAAAGAGGGGTCGCGTGAGGCCATCGAAGCGATGCACGCGCTGGGCTTGCAGGTCATCATGATTACCGGCGACAACGCGCACACCGCGCGCGCCATCGCGGCGCAGGCGGGTGTGGACCGCGCCCTTGCCGGCGTGCTGCCCGGCGGCAAGGCGGAGGCGGTCGCCGCGCTCCAGGCCGAGGGCGTGCGCGTGGGCATGGTCGGCGACGGCATCAACGACGCGCCCGCGCTCGCGCAGGCGGACGTGGGCATTGCCATCGGCACGGGCGCGGACGTGGCGATGGAGACCGCCGACGTGACGCTCATCAGCGGCGACCTGCGCGGGGTGCCGAAGGCGATCCATCTCTCGCGCGCGACGATGCGCACGATCAAGCAGAACCTGGGTTGGGCGTTCGGCTACAACGTGCTGCTGATCCCGATTGCGGCGGGCGCGCTCGCGCCGTTCGACTGGGCGCCGGAGTTCCTGCGCAACCTGCATCCGGTGCTGGCGGCGCTGGCGATGGCGTTTAGCTCGGTGAGCGTGGTGGGCAATAGCTTGAGGCTGCGGCGGGTGAAGATCAAGTAGGATTCGTTGAGGAAAAAGCACAATGAATATCCCTAAAATCATCATTTACACCCAACCCGGTTGAATGTTCTGTAAGAAGGTGAAAGAGTTTCTTTCACAAAAAGAGGTCCCCTTTACCGAGCGCGATGTCTCACAAAATGAGGCGGCGCTGGCGGAACTGGAGCAGTTGGGTGTGTTCACCACGCCAGTGACCCTGATTGAGGGGGAGATGGTCGTCGGCTTTGACCGGGCTAAGCTCCAGCGGCTACTCGGAGGCTGAAGGAGCCTACCGACGCTGGCGATGGCGTTCAGTTCGATAAGCGTGGTGGCGAACAGCCTGCGGCTTCGCGGCAGGCATACGTGATCGCTGCGGTTTGTGATAAACTGGTAATAACTCAGGTCGTGAGATGAGGACGATGGGCGTTTCGAGGATTGTGGTTGAATTGCCGGAGGAACTGGTCGAGCGAGCGCAGTCGGTCGGGTTGCCGCTGGACACGCAGATGGACCAGATCATCGCACTGATTGAGGCGCAAGTTTGGAAGCGCGAAGCGGCGCAACGGCTGAACGAGATTGCCGGGAAACTCCAGTCCCTGCCGCCAGAGATGAAACCTGCGCGGGAGGAAATCGAGGCTGAAATTCGCGCCTACTGGGCCGGGGTGCCTGTCAAAACGTCCCTATTCTGAATCCCGCGCAGTTTCTCAAACGCCTGGAAGAGCAACAGACCGCTTGCCTCTTCCTTGCCCCAGGCTGGAACAGGTGCGCAATTTTCGTCATTGTCGTTTCGGTACTTCCGTTGAGGTAGGACCACAGAATAGCGTGGAGCGCCGGGGAGTGGGTGATCGCACTCCATGTCAAAGCCGAATCGCCGGAATCAGTGGGAGAGGACAGGGGGCTTAAGCCCCCTGTCCAAGTCTCAAGTGGGGCGCTCTCACACGCTATCCTGTGGAGCTACCTCCGTTGACAGGGGCCGGGAAAATCCTTACAATGGTGACAGGTTGCTAATGCGCATTAGCAGATACCCAGTCGCGGACTGTTGGAGGCGCTTATGCCCAGGCGTCGCTCTCGCCAGTCCGATGTCGCCCGGTTAGCCGGTGTATCACAGACAACCGTTTCGCTCGTGTTAAGTAATCGGGCGGAAGATATGCGCGTCAGCCCGGAGACACGCCAGCGCATCCTTGACGCCGTGCGTGAGCTTGGGTACGCCGCCAACCCGGCTGCGCGCAGCCTGGCGGGCGGGCAGAATTGCATCCTGGGCATCTTCACCTACGAGCGGATTTTCCCGGTCGGCCACCACAACTATTTTTACCCCTTCCTTCTCGGCATCGAAGAAGAGGCGGAGACGCAAGGTTACGATGTGTTGCTTGTCACCAGCGCGCCCACCGTGAACGGCAAGCGTCGCATCTACCACAACAACGTCAACCGGCTGCAAATGGCGGACGGGGCCATCTTGCTGGGTACTGGCGAAGACAAAAGTGACCTGGCGCGCCTGGTCGATGACGGGTTTCCTTTCGTGTTTGTGGGGCGACGTGAAGTGCCGGGCCGCGAGATATCCTATGTCGCCGCCGATTACACCTCGGCGACAGCGGAGACCATGGCCCATCTTGCCGCGCACGGCCACCGGCGCATTGCCTATCTGGGCAGCCCCCATCCGCCGGAACCCAACAGGGACCGCGAAAACGGCTATCATGTGGCGTGCCGACAGCTCGGCCTCCCCTTGGAAACACATCTCGTCAAGCGCCTGGAGCCGGAAACGCTTTCCGCTGAGCACGTGCGCGCCTGGCTCGGCCAGGGGATCACCGCTTTTGTCGTGGAGCACGAGATCGTGGCGAAGCCGCTGGTGCACGCCGCCGGAGTACTCGACAAGCGTGCGCCGCGAGACTTCTCCCTGGTGCTGTTGAACCAGGCTAACGCTGACGACTTGACCCAAAACATGACCAGCTTCAGCATCCCGATGCGCGAGATGGGCGCGGCAGCGGTGCGCCTGCTGACGCACATGCTGTCGCACCCTGATGAACCGGGGCCACACCGCGTGACGCTGCCGTGCACCTTCGTGCCGGGAGACACCGTCGCTGCGCCGCCGGACAAGCCCAACCCTAAGGAGTGAAAGGAGACGCTATCGACACAAGCGCAAGAGCCTTATCGCCCACGCTGCGTATGAGCTGAACCCCTGAGGAGGAAACTGAAATGCAAAGCCGCAAATGGAGTATGTTGTTGGCTGTCGTCCTGCTGGCCGCGATGCTTATCCCGCCGGGCGCACTGGCGCAGGAGGAGGAGAAAATCACGCTCGAATTCTGGAACTGGTGGGGCGTGCAGCGCGAGCCGCTGATGAACGAGATCATCGCCGCGTTCAACGAAGACTTCCCCAACGTCGAAGTGAAGAACATGGTCCAGGGTTGGGATCGCCGCGAGGAGATGGTGCTTACCGCCATGGTGAGCGGCGACCCGCCTGAGGTGATGATGGCCTCGCGCGCTGAGCTCGTGCGCTTCGCCAGCGAGGGGCTGATCGTCCCTATCACGCAGTATGTTGAGGAAGCGGGCATCGACCTCGACGCTTACTATCAGTCCGAGATTGCGACGATGTGGTGGGAGGGCGAACTCTACAGCCTGCCAATGCCTACCGCCGGCGGCGAGACTTCGCTCTACGTCTACAACAAGACCATGTTCGAGGAAGCCGGCCTCGACCCTGAAGCGCCGCCGGAGACCTGGCAGGAGCTTTGGGAAGCCAGCGAAGTGTTGAACAAGCGCGCCGACGACGGCAGCGTCGAGCTGATGGCGATTGACATCCAACCGGGCGGCGTTGGCTTTCTGGCCTGGCTCTACACCAACAACGGCAAACTTTACAGCGACGACCTCAAGACGGTCACGTTCAACAGCCCTGAGGGCGTCGAGACGCTGCAATGGATGATCGACTATGTAAACGAGTTCTACGGCGGGATTGAGAATCACGCCGACTTCCTGGCCCTCAGCAGCGGCGAGTCGGGCGAGTTCCCCTTCTACCAACTCCGCCAGGCCATGTGGCTGCAAAATGTCTCGGTCTTCGGCCATGTCGCCACCTACGCGCCCGACATGGACTACGGCGTGGGGCTGCGCCCGCACAACGGCGAGAACCCCGACGCTGAGAGCCACGGCATTGCCCCGGTGAGCTTCGGGTGGGGCTACGTCATCCCCACTGGCCTTGACCCCGAAGTCGAGCGCGCCGCGTTTGAGTGGGTGAAGAAGATCACCTATGAGATGGATGGCCCCGGCGCCTGCTGGTTCATGCAGCAGCAGGCGCGGCCCTCACCGCTGAAGGCGTGCAACGAGGATCCGGTCTACTACGAACTGAACCCGGCGTGGGACAACGTGAAGCGCGCGCTGGAGTCCGATGTTGCGCTTCCTGTCGTGCCGCCGCAGAGCCGCATCCTGGAGATTGTCAGCGAGTACGTCGATCTGGCAGTCTTCGGTGAACTCAGCCCGCAAGAGGCCCTGGACGCTGCCGCCGAGGAGGCGCAGGCGGTCTTGGACGAGTATTGGGCTTCCGCAGGGTAAGATGAGCACGCCAATCCCTGCCCGCGAGCGGGATGGGGAGGTCGCAGGGGCCGGGGCAATCCCGGCCCTGCACACCCTATCTGCGCGGCTGAAACGCACCCGGTTCGATAAGTACGTTGGCTACGTCTTCGTGGCCCCCTGGGTGATCGCTTTCCTGTGCTTCGAGCTGATCCCCACCGTCGCCGCCTTCGCCTTCAGCCTGACGGATTGGTCGGTCGTCGGCGCGGCGAACTTCATCGGCGTCGCCAACTACCAGGAGATGTTCACCCGCGACCGGCTGTTCTGGAAGTCGCTGGAGAACACCATCTACTACGCCGTGTTCTCGGTGCCGCTCGTGGTGACAGCAGGCTTCCTGGTGGCGCTGCTGCTCAACGCCAAGGTGCGGGGACAAACGCTGTTCCGCACGCTGTTCTACCTGCCAGCGCTCATCCCCACGGTCGCAGGCGCCATCGTGTGGCTGTGGATCTTCGACACCCGCAACGGCATCCTGAACTTCTTTCTGGGCATCTTCGGCATCGAGCCAATCCGCTGGCTCACCAGCCCGGCGTGGAGCAAGCCCGCGCTCGTCATCATGAGCCTGTGGACCATCGGCGCGGGCATGGTGATCTACCTTGCGGGGTTGCAGAACATCCCGCAAGAACTCTACGAGGCCGCCGAAGTAGACGGTGCGAGCGCCCTGCACAAACTGGCGCGCATCACCATCCCGCTGATGACGCCGACGATTTTCTTTAACCTGATTATGGGCATCATCAATGCGTTCCAGGTATTCAACGCCGCCTTCATCATGACCGGCGGTGGCCCGGTGAACAGCACCCTGTTCTACATGCTGCACATTTACGAGAACGCCTTCACCCACTGGCGCATGGGGTACGCCTCGGCGCTGTCGGTGATCCTCTTCTTGCTCGTGTTGGCGCTGACCATCTTTGTCAACCGCACGTCCAGGCGCTGGGTGTTCTACGGCTGATCGCCCGGCGGTTGCCTGAGTGCTTACAGGAAAACCTATGGCTACCACAGCAACGACCTTTAACGTCAAAAGCCCGGCTTTTTACCTCAGTCGCGGGCTGATTTATGCGATCCTCATCGGCGGCTCCATCGTGGCGTTGATGCCGATGATCTGGACCGTCGCCACTTCACTGAAAACGCTCGACCAGATCAATATCTGGCCGCCACGCTTATTCCCGGACCCACCGGCATGGCAAAACTACATTGAGGTATTTGACTACGTACCGGTCGCGCTCTACCTGCGCAACACGCTGATTATCGTGGCTGCGTGGGTGTTCGGCGCGACGGTGACCTGCTCATTCGTCGCTTATGGCTTCGCGCGGACCGAGTTTCGGGGCAGGAACTTTCTGTTCCTTGTGTTGCTCAGCACTTTGATGATGCCCTACGTGGTGCGCCTCATCCCGCTGTTCATGATCTATAAGAGCATTGGCTGGATTAACACGTTTCTGCCATTGACGGTGCCGATCTTGCTGGGCCGCAACGCCTTTTACATTTTCCTGCTGCGCCAGTTCTATACCGGCATTCCTACCGAACTCAGCGACGCCGCGCGCATCGACGGCTGCTCGCACTTCGGCATCTGGTGGCGCATCGTGATGCCGCTTTCCCAACCGGCGCTGGCAACGGTGGCGATCTTCGCGTTCCAGTCGGCGTGGGACGACTTCCTCGGCCCGATGGTCTACATGAGCGGCAACCCGGACCTGCGCACGTTGGCGGTCGGCCTTTACTCCTTCCGCAACATGCCCGGCCAGTTGCCGATGATCCATTACCTGATGGCGATGTCCACCATGATGATTATCCCAATCCTGCTGATCTTCGCCTTTGGACAGCGTTACTTCATCCAGGGCGTGACGATGAGCGGCCTTAAGGGGTAGAGACCGATGCAACGCAGAACCCATACTCTGGTGCGCGAGATTCCGGTCGAAGACGGGTACGATGTCGTCGTGGCCGGCGGCGGGCCGGCGGGCGCAGCGGCGGCGATCTGCGCGGCGCGCCTGGGCGCGCGGGTCATGCTCATCGAGGCCACCGCCTGCATGGGCGGCATGGGCACCTCCGGCCTGGTCACGGCCTTCGACCCGATGTCCGACGGCGAGCGGATGCTCGTCGGCGGCCTGATGCGCGAGATTGTTGAGCGGATGTACGCGCGCGAGGTCCTCATGCCGGGCATCACCCCTGACGACTGGCAGCGGCGTTTCCACTTCTGGACGCCCTTTAACGCCGAGGGGCTGAAGCTGGTGCTCGACGAACTGGCAGTCGATGCCGGCGTAGAAGTACGCTTCTTCACGCGCGTCATCGACGCCGACGCCGACCCGCAGACCGGCAAAGTGCACGGCGTCGTTCTTAACAATGTCGAGGGCTATCGGTACATTGAAGCGAAGGCGTTCATCGACGCGACGGGCGACGCTGTGCTGGCGGACCTGTGCGGGGTCTCATGCCGCGAGGCCGGGCGCGACACTGACGGCATCATGCCTGCAACCTTGTGCTCGCTCATGGCGGGAGTCGATTGGGGCCGCTTTGAACGCAAGGCCGAGCAGGCGATGGTGCTCAAGGCTATCGAGAACGGGCACTTCACCCAGCCCGACCGACACCTGCCGGGGTTGTTCCATGTTGGCAACCAGATCGCCATGCTGAACGGCGGACACCTGTTCAACCTCAACGCGCTTCGTTGTAAGGACCTCACCGGTGGTGCGATGTTGGGCCGGAAGCTGGCGCAGGAATACCTGGCGTTCTATCGTCAATATGTCCCCGGCTGCGAGCACATCGAGCATGTGACCACGGCCTCGCTCATCGGCGTGCGCGAGTCGCGGCGTATTGTGGGCGAGTATGAACTGACCGTCGATGACTACAACGCGCGCCGCAAGTTCCCCGACCAAATCGGCCTGTTCAACAAAGCCATCGACATTCACCCCTACGACTGCTCGCCGGAGCAGTACCGACGCTACGACGAGGCGTTTCATCAGTGGGGCCGGTACGCGGTCGGCGAGAGCTACGGCATCCCCTACGGCATCCTGGTCCCGAAGGGCTGGGAGAACCTGTGGGTGGCGGGGCGCTGCGCCTCAACCGATGTGCCGGTGCACGGCTCGCTCCGCGTGCAGCCTGCCGCGTCGATGATGGGCCAGGCGGCAGGCACGGCGGCGGTCCAGTCCGTTCGCACGGGGAAGCCCGCCGCCGAGATCGACACCGCGCAACTGGTCGAGACGCTGCGACAGGCAGGCGCGTACCTGCCGCAGCGGGAATTGAGCGCAGCCATGACGCGCCGCGTTGAAACGTCTGCGTGAAAACCCGTCATGCTTTGATCTTCCTCACCGCGTAAGAAAGGGCGCTTTTTCCTCATGAGAGAACAACCTACCGATATCCTCATTGTGGGCGGCGGTCTTGGCGGCGTCGCCGGGGCGCTGGCCGCGTTGCGCCTGGGGAAAAAGGTCATTGTGACGGAGGAAACCGACTGGATCGGCGGGCAATTGACCGCGCAGGCGGTGCCCCCTGACGAACACCCCTGGATTGAGAGCACCGGCTGCACTGCCAGCTACCGCCAGCTCACCGAAGGGATACGCGACTACTACCGGCGTAACTATCCGCTGCTGCCTTCGGCGCGCGCCAACCGCCACCTCAACCCTGGCCTGGGTTATGTGAGCCGCCTCTGCCACGAGCCGCGCGTGGCGCTGGCGGTGCTGGAGGAAATGCTCGCCCCCTACCGCGCGAGCCGCCAGGTTGACGTGCTGCTGCGCCATCGCCCGGTTGCGGCGGAGACGGACGGCGACCGGGTGCGTGCGGTCACCCTGTTGAATGAGGAAACGGGCGATGCGTTCGTCATCAACGCGCCCTATATCCTCGACGCCACCGAACTCGGCGACGTGCTGGAACTCGCGGGCGTCGAGCACGTGATCGGCGCGGAGAGTAAGGACCAGACCGGCGAATTGCACGCCGTCGATGGCGCGCCGCAGCCGCTTGACCAGCAGGCTGTTACCTGGTGCTTTGCGATGGACTATCTGCCCGACGAGGATCATACGATCGACAAGCCGGAGGATTATGGCTTCTGGCGGCGTTACCAGGCCGACTTCTGGCCGGGGCCGCAACTGGGCTGGCATGATGTCAACCCGGTGACGCTTGAACCGCGCTACTGCGCTGTCTTCGACAGCGACCGCCCGATGTGGAGCGGCGGCGCGCGCGACTTCTGGCACTATCGGCGCATTTTCGCTCGCAAGCATTATCCGGAGGGGATGTACCCCAGCGACATCACACTGGTGAACTGGCCGCAGATCGATTACTGGCTGGGGCCGCTGGTGGGCGTCTCGGCGGAAGAGAAGCAGAAGAACCTGCGCGCGGCGATGCAACTGAGCCTGTCGCTGCTCTACTGGATGCAGACTGAAGCGCCTCGTCATGACGGCGGTAACGGCTATCCCGGCCTGCGGCTTCGGCGTGATGTCGTCGGCACGAGCCACGGGCTGGCGAAATACATCTACGTCCGCGAGGCGCGGCGCATCCAGGCGGAGTTCACCGTGCTGGAGCAGCACGTTGGCGTGGAGCAACGCAAGGGGTTGGTCGGCGCAGAGACCTTCCCCGACAGCGTAGGTATAGGGAGCTATCGCATCGACCTGCACCCCAGCACCGCGCCGCGCACTTACGTGGACATCAGCAGTTACCCGTTCCAGATTCCGCTCGGCGCGCTCATCCCGGTGCGTGTGGAGAACCTGCTGCCGGCGTGCAAGAACCTGGGCGTGACCCACATCACGAATGGATGCTACCGCCTGCACCCGGTCGAGTGGAACATTGGGGAAGCTGCGGGCGCGCTGGCGGCCTATTGTCTGGAGAAAAACCTGGCTCCTCGGCAGGTGCGGAATGCGCCGGCGCATCTAGCCGACTTCCAAAAGATGCTCATCGAAACACTCGGCTTCGTGCTGGCTTGGCCGGAGTATGCGCGAATCACGCCTCGATAGGTTTGACCGAGTCCGGCGCAACGTGTGGGAGACGGCGGCAGGGGAACGCGAGCGGCTGAATCGCTCTGGATGGGGCTATGTGATAGCTGGAAACTTCACCCTGTCGTGTGAGAGCGGCGCGCTGAAAGCCTCAGGCCGGGAGCGTAGAGGCCGTTTGAACAGGGTTCCCCCGGCTGAAGCCGGGGGTGAATTCCCCACCGTGCCGTGGCTTTCCGGGGATGAGCCGCCGACTTTAGTCGGCGGAATCTGAATAAACTTCCATGGCCGGACTTCTCAAATGACCTCTTAAACTCCGGCTTGAGATGGTAGAGTAGGGGCGAACCGAATCGTAAGGAAGTTCGCCCCTACTACTTGTCTTATAAAGAAAGGACTTGATATGCCGATCCAGACATTCGCGCCGGAAGGTCTCGACGCTTACGTTGAGCAGGCGCAGCGCGCCTGGGGCGCGCCCGGCGTCGCCATCGCAGTGGTGAAGGACGACGCCGTCGTCTTTGCCAAAGGCTACGGCGTCTGTGCGCTGGGCAAGCACGTCCCGGTAGACGAACACACGCTGTTCGCGGTCGCTTCCACCACAAAGGCGTTCACGGCGGCGACGTTGGGGATGCTCGTTGATGAAGGCAAGCTAAGCTGGGACGATCCCGTTACGAAATACTTACCCGGCTTCCAGCTTTACGATCCCTACGTGACCCGTGAACTGACCGTGCGCGACCTGCTTTGCCACCGGAGCGGGCTGTCACGCGGCGACGTACTATGGTACGCCACCGACTTCAGCCGCGAGGAGGTGCTGCGCCGCGTGCGTTACCTCAAACCGAGTTGGAGCCTGCGCGCGCGGTACGGCTACCAGAACATCCTGTACCTGGCCGCGAGCGAGGTCGTGGCCGCCGTCGCGGGGATGAGTTGGGACGAATTCATCAGGGAGCGCCTGCTCAGGCCGCTCGGCATGACGCGGAGCGTCACGAGCATCCGCGACTTTGAAGGGGTCGAGAACGTCGCCATGCCCTACCACAAGGACGACGACAGCGGCGCGATCACGCCGGTCCCTTATTGGAACGTAGACAACATCGCCGGGGCCGGCGCGCTGAACTCAAGCGCTGTCGAGATGGCGCAGTGGGTGCGCCTTAACCTCGGCGGGGGCGTGTACGCGGGTGAGCGCCTGCTCAGCGCTGAGGTCGTGCGCGAGATGCAGGAGCCGCAGATGGTTATCAACGACCCGGAATGGCGCAAGACCGAGAAGAAGCTCAAGCTGGGTATCAACTTCAGTACCTACGGCCTCGGCTGGGCGCTGTACGACTACCAGGGCCGGAAGTTGATCGCGCACGGCGGCGGCCTGGACGGGATGCGCTCGGAGATCATCATGGCCCCGGCGGAGAACTTCGGCGTGGTCGTGCTCACCAACCTGACCATGATCGGCGCGTACCTGCCCAACGCGATTGCCTGCCGCGCCCTCGACGCCTACCTGGGCCTGCCCATGCGCGACTGGAGCGCCGACTACTTGAACGTAGCGGAAGAACTGAAGGAAGAAGCGGCAACGGAAAAGAAGAAAATGGAAGACGCGCACGCCGAAGGGACGACGCCCTCCCTGCCGCTCGAAGCTTACACCGGGACCTACACGGACGCGATGTACGGCGACGTACACGTCGCGTTGGAGGAAGGACGCCTGGTGCTGCGCTTCTACAGGCTCGTCGGCGACCTGGCGCACTGGCACTATGATACGTTCCGCATCACATGGCGCAATCCGGTGATGGGCAAGAAGTGGGTCGTCTTCACCCTCGGCGCGAAGGGCGGCGCTGACACGTTGACGCTAGAAGGTATGGAGGAGGAAATCGCCTTCAAGCGCGTCCGGGAGGAGCGGCAAGCCGACGCGGCTGCGGCGTGAATGCGCCATCAACGCCGGCACAAACGCCCCCGCTCCCGCGAAGCGAGGGCGGGGGCTGGGGTGAAGGCTATTCCTTCGGCGGCCCGGCGAGGATGCACGCGCGCATCGCCTCCAGCGGCCAGGGGCCTTCGCCGCGCCAGCCGAAGCGCCAGGGGTTCACCTGTTCGAGCCACCAGGTCACGCCCGCCACGGCGTACTCCGCGACCAGGTCGCGGTTGCGCGTGGGGGCGTCTTCGGGGTTGCCGTGCGAGTGCATCATGTCGAAGGGGCCGTCGCTCTCGCGGTGCGCGCGGATGTAGGCGAGCATCTCCCGGTGTTGATCCGGGGACATATCAAACGGCTCATCCCCGCGCAACAACGGGAACACGCCGTCCCAGCGCGCCGCGCGGCGGAAGGGCGCTTTGCCCGGCCAGAAGCCGGCCACCCACACCGGGATGCGCGGCTGCTGAAGCGGCGTGGGCGTGAAGTGCGCCGCCTTGATGTGATAGTGCGCGCCGTCGAAGCGGAACGGCTCCCCGGTCCACAGGCCGGCCAGCACCTCCAGCCCCTCGTCGAGCATCGCCGCGCGGGCCTTGCGGTCGGCCTCCTCGCCGAGGTTGTCGAACTCGGTCACGCTGTCGCCCAGCCCCACGCCCAGGATCAGCCGCCCGCCGGAGAGGTGGTCGAGCGTGACCGACTCGCGCGCCAGCTTCCAGGGGCGGCGGCGCGCCACCGGCGTCACCATCGGGCCGAGGCGGATGCGCTCGGTGACGGCGGCGATGGCGGCGAGCGTGATCCACGCATCGACGACCGGCGGTTCAGCCCCCCACCACATCGCCATGTGATCCCAGATAAAGTAGCCGTCCCAGCCGGCGGCTTCGGCGTCGCGCGCCAGCTCGACGTGGATGCGCGGGTCGGCGTAGGGGCCGAAAGGGGGGACATAGATCGCGTACTTCATTTTCCACCTCCGGAGATTGTTACGCGCCGGTCGACGGCGCCGGCATCCGCTTCTCGTAGAGATACCCATCCGGGCCATCTTCTCCGATCCGCGCGTAGCCAACTTTTTCATAAAAGTGGTGGTTGCGCCGGTTCCAGCGCGGCGTGCCCAGGGTCCAACGCCGGGCGTCGGCGAAAGACTGCTCCATGAACGCGATAGCCTGTGCGCCGATGCCCTGGTTTTGGCGGTCGGGGTCGATGCAGATTCGACCCAACACGAAATACCCGCCGCCCTGAGGGAAGACAATGAACCCGCCGATGATCCGGTCGTCGTCGAGTATCTTGTAATAGTTGCCGATGACCATCATCCGGCGCTGCCATCGGTCGGAATTGTAGCCGGGCGGCCCGCCCGGTCCCGGCGCGCCGTAGTGGATGTCGTTGTCGAACGCGCGCCCCGACACCCTGGCGAGCGCCTTCGCGTCCTCCGGCTTTGCTTTCTCGAAGCGGATCATGTTCAGCCTCCGTAAGTCACACAAACCGGCTCAGGATGCATGATTGTCGCGCGGCTCTCCCTGTTGGATACCCCGCGTTGTTGGGGCTGTGCGCGAGAAAGCGGTATACTACCCTCGCAATAGCGCCCCAATTTGTACCGGGGCGTTTCGTTTTACAGCCTCGGCGGCCCGGCGCGCACCCGCGCGCGCATCGCCTCCAGCGGCCAATCGCCCTGTCCACGCCATCCGAACGCCCAGGGGTTGATCTGCTCCAGCCACCATGTCACGCCGACCTCGGCATACTGCGCTACGACCTCGCCGTCCCGCGCACGCTCCCGCCCCGGTGTGATACCCGCGTGCGCCATGTCAAACGGCGCGTCGCTCTGCCGGTGCGACAAGGTGTAAGTCAACACGTCCTGCATCTGCGCCGGGGTCAACATCGCGTCGAGACCCAGATCGCGCCCGATGGGGAACACACCGTCCCACCGGGCTGCGCGCCGGAAGGGGGGCTTGTTCGGCCACCGGCCCGCGACCCAGAGCGGGATGCGCGGCAGTTGCATCGGTGCCGGAGTGAAGCGCGCGTCTTTGACCCGGTAATGCTCCCCCTCGAAGCTAAACGGCGCGCCGGACCACAGGCCGACCAGCACCGCCAGCGCCTCGTCGAGCATGGCGGCGCGGACCTTGAGACCTGAAGGCTCGCCCAGGTTCTCAAACTGCGCCGCGTCGTCGCCCAATCCCACGCCCAGGATCAGCCGCCCGCCAGAGAGATGGTCAAGTGTGGCGGTCTCGCGTGCGACCTTCCACGGGCGGCGGCGCGCCAGCGGCGTGACCATCGGGCCGAGGCGGATGCGGGTTGTGCTCACCGCGATAGCGGCGAGCGCGATCCAGGGGTCCGCGAGCGGCTGCCCCCCGCCGGTAGCGACATCGTCCCAGGTAAAGAACCCGTCCCAGCCGGCGGCTTCGGCGTCGCGCGCCAGGCGGATGAGCGCGCGACTGTCGGCGTAAGGGCCATAGAGCGGAATATCAATACCGTAATTCATCGCACTCTCTCCCTGCTATAGCGGTGTGAAGGCGGCCAACTTCCGGGCGATTCGATTCTATGAGAAGTTTGGCTTTCGCAGGGTGGGCGACTTCTGCAACGCGGTTAACAACCCCGACATGATTCTGTCGCTCGCTCAAATCCTCGGCGGCCCGGCGAGCACCCGCGCGCGCATCGCTTCGAGCACGCCCGGCGGCCAATCGCCTGCGCCGCTCCACCCAAAGCGCCAGGGGTTGAGGTCCTCCAGCCACCACGTCGCGCCGGCTTCTGCATACGGGGCGACGAGGCCAACGTCCTGCGCCGCGCCGCCGCCCTGGGTCGCGCCCTCGTGCGCCACGTCGAAGGGCGCGTCGCTCTCGCGGTGCGCTCTGATGTACGCGACGATTTCTCTGATTTGCGCGGGCGACAACTTCTCGTTGAAACTCATGCCTCGCCCCAGCGGATACGCGCCGTCCCAGCGCGCGGCACGCCGGAAGGGGGGCTTGTTCGGCCACTTGCCGGCGACCCAGATCGGGATGCGCGGCTTTTGCAACGGCGAGGGCGTGAAGTGCGCGTCTTTTACGTGATAGTGCTCGCCCTCGAAGCTGAACGGCGCGCCGGACCACAGGCTGGCCAACACCGCCAGCGCTTCGTCGAGCATCGCCGCGCGGTGCGTTAGGCCCGCCGGCTCGCCGAAATGCTCGAACTCCTCGGCGTGCGTGCCCAACCCCACGCCCAGGATCAGCCGCCCGCCGGAGAGGCGGTCGAGCGTGACGGTTTCGCGCGCCAGCTTCCAGGGGCGGCGGCGCGCCAGCGGCGTGACCATCGGGCCGATGCGGATACGTGATGTGCTCGCGGCAATGGCGGCGAGCGCAATCCAGGGGTCGGCCACATCAGCCTGCCACCACATGACGAGGTGGTCCCAGAGGAAGAAGCCATCCCAACCGGCGGCCTCGGCGTCGCGCGCCAGGCTGACGAGCGTGCGCGGGTCGGCGCAGGGGCCGAAGTGGACAATGTGAAGTCCGTAGCGCATGAGGGTCTCCTCGTGGTGTTCCAGTAACCTCCACGAGCTTCGAAGCTCGCGGAGGGCTTGTCGAAGATTACGCCCCCACGTTCCCCCTGGAGCCGCCCCCACGTCGCAGCAGCCGCGCAACCCCCACAATCACCGGGCCGAAGACCTTGCGCAGCGCGCGCATCACGACACTGATGACGCGCGCCGACAACTCCGGGCGGCGCGGCGGGATGATCGCCCACGGCGCGGCGTTGAGGGCGCGCAGCGCGCGGTTCGCCGCCTCGATCCCGGTGACGCACGCGCGCTCCATCCAGAACGCCGGCGAGGGATGCCCGATCCAATCGCCGCAGGCCAGCACCCCCGGCCAGGGCGTCTCGACGTGCAGGCTGTCGGCGGCGGGCACAAGAAACTGGGGATGCGTGCGCCCGTTGCGGCGGATCGCGCCGTGCACGTAGTGGCCCTTCAGGCTGGGGAACGCGCGCTGCACCTCTTTGACCGCCGTGATGAGCAGGTACTCATCGCTCTGGTCGAGCACGCGGTCGGGGGCGTAGTAGTGCACCTCGATGGCGCTGCCGCCGGTGACCTCATGCCACGCGAAGAACTCGTCGTGGAGGCGGTGCAGCCAGAAGAAGTTGTCGATGGCGAAGTCGCCGGTGAACATGCCCCCCGGCGCGCCGGAGCGCGGCTCCGCGTCGAACCACAGGCGCGCGGTCGCGCTGCGCAGGGCAGGCGGGAACTTGATGTGCGCGGCGACCTCGGCGGTGTCAGCGCTGTTGCAGAGGATGGCCTTCGCCGCCTGCGGGTCGGTCGCCAGGATGACACGCTCGGCCAGCAACGAGCGCGCCCCGCCGCGCCGCGCGTCCTCCACGCGCAGCTGCCAACGCTGATCGACGCGCTGCATCGCCTCGACGCGCGTCCCGGTCATCACCATGCCGCCCAGGCCCTCGACCTTGCGGATCATCGGCGCGATCAGGCAATCGTGCGCGTTCGCGGGGAGGTAACTCAACACCCAGGCGTCGCGGCGGAGCATGGTGTAGAACCGGATCGCGGCGATGAACCCTGCCAGCGTGATCTCTTCCGACGGCGCGGCGAGCAGGCTGTGTCCCAGCCCGGTGAAGGTCGCGCGGAGGTTGGGCGTCCACCCTTTGAAATAGTCGCGCATGGTGAGGCCGTCGAGGGTGACGCCCTCGCGGATGGGGTCCATGCTCAGCGTGAGCAAGATGCTGGTCAGCAGGCCGGGCAGGGAGAGGAAGTCCAGCGGGGTGATCGTGTCCCAGAAGGCGGGGTTAAAGAGCAGTTGCAGGTAGTGAAACGGGGCCGGCAGCCGGGAGCGGCGCACCACCGCGCCGGCCTCCACGTGGCGGACCGCGTTGCCCCAGCGGTTGATCCACTCCTCGCCTTCGGACTCGCGCAGTTTGATCTCAAGGAAGCGGTCGAGCACCGCGCGCATGTTGTCGTATGCGCCCCAGAGCGCGTGCGCGCCGTGCTCGGTGCTGAAGGACCAGGTCCGCCCGCCGTGCTCGAAGGTCTCCGGCGCGCCCCCGGCGAGCCGCCCGCCGGGCCATTCCAGGTCGGCCTCCAGCACGAGCGGAGGCACATCGCGGGCGGCCAGGTGCAACGCGGCGGTCAGGCCGGCCAGCCCCGCGCCGACCACGACCGCCGGGAAGGCGTCGTCATGGCTCATGTGGGCTTATTCGCCGTAGGGCACCCAGATGTTTTTGACCTGCACCGCATGGCGCAGGAACGCGCGGCCTTCGCCCTGCTCCGGGTCCATCCAGTCGCGGGAGCGACCGTAGCTCACCCACGTGCGCTTGAGGTTGCCGACGGACGCAAGCTCGACCATCTTGCTGCCTTCCGCCGAGCCGAAGTACCACACGCTGTCCACGTCGTTGTGCTCGGCCAGCACCTTCGCCAGCAGGTCGCGCGCGCCGGTGACGATGTTCACCACGCCGCCGGGCACATCGGAGGTGTCGAGCACCTGATAGAGATCGGTGGCGCTCAAGGGGTGCGGCTCGGAGGGGATGGCGACAACCCGGTTGCCCATCGCCACCGCCGGCGCGACGAGCGAGACGAAGCCAAGCAGCGGCATCTCATCCGGGCAGGCGACCCCGATCACGCCGATGGGTTCGTGCGTGGCGAGGGTCAGCCCGTGAAACGCGGTCTCGTGCACGCGCCCCTCAAACTTGTCCGCCCACGCCCCGTAGCTGAACAGCCGCGCGACGCTGGCTTCGACCTCGGCGCGGGCGCTCTCCATGGAGCGGCCCGTCATCTGCACAATACGCCGCGCGAACTCGTCCGCGCGGGCGGCCAGGTTCTCGCCAATATAGTAGTGCACCTGCGCGCGGTTGTGCGCGGTCGTGAACGCCCAGCTTTCCGCTTTGTGCGCCGCCTCGACCGCATTGCGAATATCCTTGCGGTTGCCCTCGGCCACGTGCCCGACCAGCGGCGCAGCGCCGTTCTTGCCGTTCGGGCCGAGCACGCGCCGGCTGTAGCCCTGGTCCGGGCGAACCTGCTTGCCGCCGATGTAGAGCTTGGGGGTGCGGTCGATGAGCGGCCAGGCAAACGCGCCGTTCCCATCCGACGCAGGCGACCCGGCCTCCGCGCCGTTGGGCGTCGGTTCCGCCGGCTTCTTCGTCGCCTTCGGCTTGTGGACCTCCCACGCGGGCCGGACGTACTCGAACAGGCCCTCGTAGCCGCCCTCGCGCCCGTAGCCGCTTTCCCTGTACCCGCCGAAGCCCGACGCGCCGTCGAAGCGGTTGGTGCAGTTGACCCACACCGTCCCCGCCTTGACCTGCCGCGCGATGTCCAGCGCCAGGTTGACGTTGTCGGTCCAGATGCTCGCCGCGAGGCCGAAGCGCGTGTTGTTCGCCAGCGCAACCGCTTCCGCCGGCGTGCGGAACGTCATCGACACCAGCACCGGCCCGAAGATTTCGTCCTGCGCCACGGTCGAGGCCGGCTCGACGTTCGTCAGCAGCGTGGGCGGGAGGAAGAAGCCCTTGTCCGGGAGCGGGCACGCCGGCTGCCACACGGTCGCGCCCTCGGCCACGCCGACTTCGATGTAGCGCGAGATGGTCTCCCACTGCGCGCGCGAGACAATCGCGCCAACGTCCACGCCCTTGTCGAGCGCGTCGCCTACGCGCAGCTTCTCCATGCGCGCGCGCAGCTTCTCCAGGAAGCGGTCAGCGATGCTCTCCTGCACCAGCAGCCGCGACCCCGCGCAGCACACCTCGCCCTGGTTGAACCAGATCGCGTCCACGATGCCTTCAATCGCGCCGTCGAGGTCCGCGTCCTCGAACACGATGAACGGCGACTTGCCGCCCAGTTCCAGCGACAGCCGCTTGCCCGACCCCGCCGACGCCTCGCGGATCCAGCGCCCGACCTCGGTCGAGCCGGTGAACGCGATCTTGTCGATGCCGGGGTGCGTCACCATCGCCTGGCCGATCTTGCTGGGGCCGGTGACCACGTTGACCACGCCCGGCGGCAGGCCCACGTCGCGCACGATCTCGGCGAAGGCGAGCGCGGTCAGGCGCGTGTAGCTGGCCGGCTTGAGCACCACCGTGTTGCCCATCGCCAGCGCCGGCGCGACCTTCCACGCGATCATCAAGAAGGGGAAGTTCCAGGGCACGATCTGCCCTACCACGCCGATGGGAGCCATATCCGCCAGCTCGGTCTCCATGAGTTGCGCCCACCCGACGTGGTGGTAGAAGTGCCGTACCACCGCCGGCACGTCGATGTCGCGCGACTCGCGGATGGGCTTGCCGTTGTCCATCGACTCCAGCACCGCCAGCAGCCGGCTGTGCTTCTGCACGTGGCGCGCGATGGCGTAGAGATAGCGCGCGCGCACGTGGCCGGGCGTCCGGCTCCACGCCTCGAAGGCCTTGCGCGCCGCCTTGACCGCGCGCTCCAGGTCGCTCTCGGCGGCCTGCGCGGTGCGCGCGATGGCCTCGCCGGTGTAGGGGTTGACGCTCTCAGTATATTCGCCCCCCGACGGCGGAACCCACTCGTTGTTGATGAACAGCTCGAACTGGCCCCCGTGCTCCGCGATCCACGCCCGCGCGTTGGCGGGCGACTCCGGGGCGGGGCCGTAGGTCATCGTGTCAAAGATTTCGGCTACCTCTGCTGCTCCCATTGTTGATCCCCTTACCTCACCCCATCGGATGATGGTGGTCCGCCGTGTAGCGCC
>DAOTXU010000262.1:0-17368 GCA_034435135.1 Anaerolineae bacterium
CGTCTCGCCTGCGGCTCGACACCCCCTCTCCGCAAGCGGAGAGGGGGACGGGGGGTGAGGTCGCCCGCAAACACGACCAGCGCCACCGCATCGGTGTTGTTGGCTCAAAAGCTTGAATCACTTCGATGATAAAACGCTACCAACGGTATGATAAAACTCTATATCCAGGCGCCCGATAAGGTGTAAAATCGGTGTCTGGTACGATAATCAGTTAAACCATGCACAGAAGTCACAGGAGTAGGCTCATATGGGAATCAGCTATAAGGAACTTGGCCTGGTCAACACCAAGATCATGTTCCAGAAGGCCATCGAGGGGGGCTTCGCCGTCCCTGCATACAACATCAACAACATGGAGCAGGTGCAGGCGATTATCCAGGGCTGCGTGGAAACCGATTCGCCGGTCATCATGCAGGTCTCGAAGGGCGCGCGCAAGTACGCCAATGCGACCATGCTGCGCTATATGGCTATGGGCGCGGTGCAGATGATGCGCGAGATGGGCGGGAACATCCCCATCGCGCTGCACCTGGACCATGGCGACTCGTTTGAACTGGCCAAGGATTGCATCGACTCCGGCTTTAGCTCGGTGATGATCGACGGCTCGCACTTCCCCTACGAAGAGAACGTCGCGCTCGCCCGGAAGGTCGCCGAATACGCCCACAGCCGGCCCGATTACGTGTGCGTCGAGGCGGAACTCGGCGTGCTCGCCGGGATCGAAGAGGAGGTCATGGCCGAAAAGACCACTTACACCCGCCCCGAAGAAGTGGTGGACTTCGTGACGCGCACGGGCGTAGACTCGCTCGCTATCGCTATCGGCACCAGCCACGGCGCGTACAAGTTCAAGGTGAAGCCGGGTGAGGAACCGCCGCCGCTGCGCTTCGACATCCTGGAAGAGGTCGAGCGCCGGCTGCCGGGCTTCCCGATCGTGCTGCACGGGGCCAGTTCGGTGATGCCGGAATACATCGATATTATCAATAAGTACGGCGGTCACATGGAAGGCGCGGTGGGCGTCTCGGAGGACCAGTTGCGTCGGGCCACGCACAGCGCCGTGTGCAAGATCAACATCGACTCCGATGGACGGCTGGCGATGACGGCTTACATCCGTAAGGTCCTGGCGGAGAACCCCGGCGAGTTCGACCCGCGCAAGTACCTGGGGCCGGCGCGCGACGCGCTGGTGGAGCTTATCAAGCACAAGAACGTGAACGTGCTCGGCTCGGCGGGGCACGGCGCGGAGATCATGGCTGCCATCGAAGCCGCCGAAGGCGCAGCGGTCGCTGGCTGAGCGAAGGTTTGCGCTAAGTTACCACGCGACCGGCGGTGGGTGTTCTCTGCCGCCGGTCGCTTTGCTGTTGAAGTGATTCAAGCTTTTGAGCCATCGACCCCGGTGCGCGTGGTGCTTGTCGTGTTGGAGGGCACCTCACCCCCCGTCCCCCTCTCCCGGCTACGCCGGACTATAGCCGCAAGCGGAGAGGGGGTGTCGAGCCGCAGGCGAGACGGGGGTGAGGTAGAGAAAGGCCGTAGCACGGCCGCCGGTTGGCGTAAGTTTGAATCAGTTCGATGATAAATTGAAACAGCAGATAACGCAGTAACACTACAAGATAACTTGGTTCCCGCAAGGGTTCTACTTGGAAACAGGACAAGGGGCTTAAGCTCCTTGTCTCACCCCAAGTTATCAGCAGCTCTCGTTCCTGAAAGGGCTGTCCTTAAACCACGTTGAACTCGGCAGCGGTCGCCCCCTGCGCGAAGCGCTCCCAACGCAGCGCCGTGACATCCATCGTTGGCGGCAGACCCAGGATTTGCTCGGCGATCAATTGCCCGGCGATGGGGCCGTGCATGAAGCCGTGCCCGCTGAACCCCGCCGCCACATAAAAGCCTTCCAGCGCCGCCGGCCCGATGATGGGGTGCGCGTCGGGCGTGTTCTCGTAGAGGCCGGCCCACTCGGTCATGAGTTGCGCGTCCTCCAGCAGCGGCAGGCGGTCCATCGCATTGCTCAGGTGGTAGACGGTCCAGTCGCCGTCTACGGTCTGGTCAAAGGTGGGCGGCCTGCCGACAATGGATTGCCCCGTCAGCAACCCCTCGCCTTCCAGGTGGAAGTAAAGCCGCTGGTGGAAGTCGATCACAAAGGGGAAGTCGGGCGGCAGCCCTTCCAGCGGCGCGGTGACCGCGATCTGTTGCCGCTCCGGGGTGATGGGCAGGTCTACGCCGGCCATCTCCCCCACCAGGCCGGCCCAGGGGCCGGCGGCGTTCACCACCACCGGCGCGCTCACCCGTCCCTGCGCGGTCTCGACGCCGCGCACGCGCCCGCCCTCGACGAGGACGCCGGTCACGTTCACGTCGCTGAGCAGCGTCGCGCCCAGCGCGCGCGCCTGCTTGATGAAGCCCATCACCACGCCGGAGGGGTCGGCGATGCCGTCGCGCTCGTAGAACGCGCCGCCGATGATGTCGTCCAGGTTCAGCAGCGGCACGCGGTCGTGAATCTCGGCAGGGGTGAGAATGCGGCTGGCGACGCCGAGCGCGTTCTGCCGCGCGACGTTGGCGCGGAACGTCTCCATCTCTTCAGGGGTAGTCAGCAGGAAGAGATAGCCGGTTTGCTTGAGGCCGACGGGCTGCCCCATCTCCTCCTCGAAGGTCTCTAACATGCGGATGCTGTGCAGCGACAGGCGGATGTTGACCTCGGTGGAGAACTGGTGCCGGATGCCGCCGGCGCAGCGCCCGGTCGCGCCCTGGCCGAAGAAGGGTTCGCGCTCCAGGAGCAGCACGGCGCGCACGCCGCGCTTCGCCAGGTGATACGCGACGCTGGTCCCCATCACCCCGCCGCCGACGATGACCACATCCGCCGTCTTCGGGATCATCGCGCCCTCAGTATGATGAACCTCTCCGATAAAATCCCTGACAGGGGGCTTAAGCCCCCTGTCCGAAGCAGCAAAGGCGGTTTACGGATACGCTCTATACCGCTCGACCGTGCAAGGTCAAGATCAGAGCGCGCTCGAAATCAGCTTGTGTACATCCTGTGCAAAACGCTCAATAAAGCCCTCAACGTAGGCCACGATGTCTTTGGTCGGGTCCTCAATCAAGGGTGTGAGATCCATGGCGAAATTCAAGCCGGTGGTCACATCGGTCGCATGGGTGGCGTGGTACGTCGCGTGTGCGCGCCGCCGACCCATCGTGGCGAGGTCGTAGCGTTTGCCGCCGCTGACCTGGGAGTCAAACAGACCCAGCAGCGCGGCTTGCAGGTTTTCCTGGGCCGACAGGTCGAAGGCCACTTTGTCCTCGTCTACCATCCAGTCCAGGTCGCGCCAGACTTCGCACCCATACAGGCGGCGTGGACGATCCGCCTCCGGCAGGCTGCGCACGGCCTCGATCACCTTGACGGCTACACTGACATGCGTAGGGTGCTTGTCGGCCAGGTTGTGCGTGTATACCACGCCGGGCTTGGCCGTTTTGACCAACAGCGCGAGGTCCTCCACCGGATTTTTGTTCGACCCCTCTTTCACCGCAGAACTTGGATAGTCGAGAAAGACCTGCGCAGCGTACTCGCCCACAATCGCCGCTTTTTTCTGTTCCTTGACGCGGACAACCTGCATCTCCTGGTCGGTATAGTGCGCGTAAAGGGCGGCGCGCGGCGACCCCGCGCCGTTGGTCACCACCACGCCGGTAAACCACCTGTCGTCGCGCTGAAAGCATTGGAGGATGCCGTCCATCGCCATAATCTCCAGATCATCCTGGTGGGCGGCAATCGCCATGTGCGTGGTGCGCGCGAGCGCCTCCTCCGGCGCGAGACCATCGGGAACAAAGATGTGCGCCGTATTCAGTTTAAACTTCATGGTTTCAACCCCCTATACTCGCAGATGCAGTTGAGTAGCCCAGGTCCATTCGCTGACTCTCATCCCTACCTGGGATGAATCTCCGGGAGGCTCGCCGCGGCGATGGACTGTCCCACGCGGCGACTCTTTTCATCCGGCAGTGCGATGTTCACGCGCGCAGCCAGATCGGGAAATTCCTCCTTGAGCACCGCGGTTGCCCCGTCGAGGATCAGTGTCCCGCCGCGCCCAGACGTACAGCGTCCCAGGATTAGCACATGCTTGAGCGCGTAGAAGTCGGCGTAATGGGCGAGACCATAGCCCAGGTAGATGCCGATGCTCCGCCAGATTTTGACCGCGCCCTCATGCCCGGCTTCGAGCTGCGCCTGGATCAATTTCAGTTTGTCGGCATCGATGACCTCCTGCGGCACCGTGATGCCGGCTTGAGGGGCCAGCCGGAAAACCGCCTGCTGCGAGAAATACAGCGCCCCGACTCCCCGGTCGCCTGACCATTCATCGACGGGCGCATCGGGCGCGTAGTCCACCGGCGCGAAGGCCAGCTCGTTCAGCCAATCGGTAATATTGCCTTTGGGGGTTACATAGCCTGCCGCCTCACTCGACCCCATGGCGATGCCGAGAATGCTGTTATCCTCCAGCGACATGGACCCGGCCAGCGCCGTGACCTCGCCGTCGTTGATCACTTCCAGGGGAATACCCCCCATCTCCTCGTGGATGCGCAAGAACAGGTTACGCACTTCGTCGTACCGCTCCGTTGGAATACCACGAAACAAGGAGGCCACCATAGGGCGGTTGTTGATATACACCCCTGCTGAACTGCCGCCGATGGCATCCACACGGGGCATTTTCGAGGCGGCAAGTTGAAGCGCCGCTAAAATCTTGTCATGGTGGTAACGAGGGTCGGTCTGCTTACGCGGCTCCCAGACGATCTCCTCGCTGAAAATCGCCTCGCCGTTCACGACCGCCGACACCTTCAGGTCCGACGCGCCCAGGTCAAACCCGATCCGGTAGCCGTCTAAGTGGCGGCCCAACGACTTTTCGCTCTCGTGTTCGGGCGGCACTTCGCTGGCATCGCAAACCACAACGGTGAAGGGTTGCATGTAGACCTGCGTCCCCATGAAGTGATAGTCAAAGGCGCGTATGCCATTGGGGGAATAGCACTGTTGGATGTATTCACCCACAAACTGGGGGCCGCCCACATACACTTTCCATCCGCCGCACTGCCAGAGCAGAAACTTGACGATCCGCTCGGCGTACATCAGGTTTGCCCCGGCGCGCGGATGACCTTCGGGGAACACTGTGGTCTCGAAGCGCGAGCGCGTCCCATCCATGCGTTCCAGGCCCAGCACCAGCGGCACGCCTTCACCGGATTCCATCACCTCTTGCTGAAATGCCCGGTTGGCCAGCACCGCCGGGCGGAAACCTGCATCCAGCGGTGGCACGAAGCGAGGCTCGACAAGCCGAAAAGGTTGCATGGGTACTGTCGCCTCCAAATTCCATGTTTTGAGCAAGCGGGGTTTAGTCCCGATTCGAGCGAAGTTTCAGGAACGCGGCCTATTTTACCATAGAACTGATTCAAACTTACGCCAACCGGTGGCCGTGCTAAGGCCTTTCTCTACCTCACCCCCGTCTCGCTTGCGGCTCGACACCCCCTCTCCGCGTGTGGAGAGGGGGACGGGGGTGAGGTCGCCCGCCAACACGACAAGCACCACACGCACCGGGGGCGTTGGCTCAAAAGCTTGAATCACTTCCTTCTAAGGAGGTCGTGAATGCGCCAAGCGACGGCGGCTTTGATCCTCATAATCTTCCTGGCGGGTTGCGCTTCGTCTCAGTCCGCCCCGGACGCGCCATCCGGCGGCGGCGCGTCGGTGGGCGCGGCGCTGACGCTCGAAGCGCAGGCCCGACAAACCGAGCAAGCCGGCCTGCCGGTGGGACCAGGCAACTTAAGCGGCGTGGTGTATAACATGAGCAGCGCGCCGCTCAGCAATGTGCTGTTGTTTGTGGATCCCGAACACATGATGTTGAGCGCTCCAGACGGCAATTACCGCTTCGAGGCCCTGGAGCATGGTGAGCATATGGTCAGCGCGCTCTCACACAACCACATTGACGTGCTTGAGGGTCAGACCGCGTTCATCTACGCCCAGGCTGACATCAAGCGCGACTTTCACCTGTCCGAAGGGCTGCAAACTAACTTCAACGCCCGGCTGCTCAACGAAAGCGACGAGCCGCTGCGCGGGACGGTCGGCTTCTACCGGCTTGACGACCTCAAGATGATGGCGCAAGTCGAATCGATGGGTGAGGTGCTCCACGTCACGTTGCCGACGGCGGGCTATTTCTGGGTCGCTACCTTACCCGCCGGGGGCCAGCTCATGCGCGGCGCGCTGCTGAACATGCCCCCTAACCGCACGCGCGAGGGGGAAGTGCGCCTGTTCCGTGAACCCGCGCGCGAACTCGGCCCGACCGATGGGAAGCTCGTCACCATCTCCGGCGCAATGACCCCACCGGATTCGTGCACCGCGCTGGCCTTCGTCGTGCAAGCCCTGGACCGCGACACCGGTCAGTCATTGGGAGCAACCTTCAGCGCGGGCAACGCTTACACGATCAACTTCTCAGCGGAAGCTACCGAAGGACGGCTCCTGATCCGCTATGACGCGGTGTGCAGCCGGACGCAACTGGCGACCGACGCGCTCGCGCTGACGGTCGATCCTGAGGTCGGCGGTAGTCTGACGCACGACGTGATGTTCGATGGCGCGCAGTAGGTGGGCCAACTCGCCAAAGCGGATCAGTTGTCTGTATAATTCTCTATCAACACGATGTAAATTTTCATTGTATACTTGCATCCGTACATCGTAGACCGATGTTAGTTGTAAAGGCAATCAACATGACTGATGAAGCCTCAATCGCGCCCCCAAGCGCCGCGAAGCCTGCCGCCAGCTTCAACCCGGTGCCGCGATGGATCTATTGGGTGTTGGTGATCGGCCTGGCGTTTATCGCTGGCTTCAGCGTGGCGGCCTATGTGTTCAGCAATTTGGGAGGACCGGCAAGGCCCGCGGAGGTCGCCGGGCAGCCCGACCTCGCGTTCGGCGAGCAACCCACTGCTGACAAGGCAACCGCTGTCCCTGCGGTCTCTCAGTCTCAAACCGAAGGCGAAGACCCCCGCGGCCGGCTGTACACCTATGATGAAGTCATGGAAATGCTCTATGGATCGGTGCCCATCACCGCGCCGGCGGCGTTTGGCTTCACGACGCTGCACCGCACCGCCGACGGCGACCCGGCCATAGGCTCCGAAGACGCCCCCGTGACCATTGTCGAGTACTCTGACTTCTCGTGTTCCTTCTGCCGGCGCTTTCGCAACGAGACGTTGAACCAGTTGCTTGAAGCCTACGGCGACCAGATTCGCTTCGTCTACCGCGACTTCCCTATCCTGGGTGAGGGGTCACTGTACGCCGCCGAGGCCGCCAACTGCGCCGACGCGCAGGGGCGCTTCTGGGAGTTCCATGACTTCCTGTTCGCCAACCCCGGCACCTTCCACAATCTGGGTCTTTCGGCCATCGCCTACCGAATGGGCCTGGACCTGAACGCTTTTCAAGCGTGCCTGGACTCAGACGATATGATGACAAAAGTCCAGACCGACTTCAACGCGGCGCGCGAAGTGGGCGCAACCGGCACGCCGACCTTTAGCATCAACGGCGAGGTGCTCGTTGGCGCGCAGCCTTTGGAGCAGTTCAAGTCCGTCATCGACGCGAAGCTGGCCGAGGCGTCGAATTAGCCCGGCTCTCTTAACGCATAAAGGTGTTGGCTCCCCGCGCGTCCAGAGCTTGCGGGGAGCTTTGGTTAGGCAGGGGCGATATGTCTCTGCCTGATCGCCTGTCACTTCAAACGAGACCCTTTGCGCCGGACAGGAATCAGAGTTTTAACCACGAATAACATGAATTACACGAATAAAAAAAGAACTCTATACAAACCGGTTCGATCTTTTTGTAAAGGTCTAGCTACCGGACACTGAACGCATGTTCGAGAAAAAGGCTCTTGTATTCTCTTAGAATGTGTTTGAAAAGGTCGCCCTTGCTTCCCCTCACCCCTAAATCCCCTCTCCCACAAGGAGAGAGGGGATTATAAACCCAGATTTGGGGTATCTTTGCCCCCTCTCCCGTCATACGGGAGAGGGGGACAGGGGGTGAGGGGGCTTTTCAAACACTTTCTTACCTCACCCCCTCGCCCTTCGGGCACTCCCCTTCTCCGCGTACGGAGAGAGGGACGGGGGCTATAGTCCGGCGCAGCCGGGGTGAGGTAAAACCATAGAACAACTGTCCGATGTCCGGTAGCTAGGTGAAAGGTGACAGGCGCTCAGGTGTCTCTGCCGCAAAAACGGCCTCCCTAAGAGTTTGGTTTGTGGACGGACTTGCAATATACTAGGCGTCGTGGGTGTCCGAGCGGAGGTGGACAGCAGCCATGAGCGACAAAACTGAAAAACCGAAAAGCTTCGTCGAGCAGTACCCCTTGCTCTCTTTTGCGATTGTTGCCGTGCTCTGCGGGGTGATGGTCGTCGCGTTGGGCGTGGTCGGTTACCTGGGCCAGGGGTTAATCATCATCGCCCTTGCCGCCTACTTCCCGGTGACCTACCTGGCTTACTACAAGTTCCGCCGCCCGGTCCAGATCGAGCGCCTGGCGGAAGACTTCCAACTCCTGGGCCTGGTGGGGCGGCCCACCACCAAAGGCGCAGAGCGGCGCGCCAGGGACCTGGCCGAGCGGCGCTACAGCCAGGCGTTTGACCCCCTCAACTACCTGCTTCACATCACCCTGGCCGTGTTGCTCACGATCATCGGTATGATGCTGTTCTTCTGGCCGCCGCAGAGCGACCTGGTGAATGTCAACACGCTTCAGGCCATGCGCTACGGCTTCCTGGGCGCTTACGTGTTCTCGGCGCAATTGATCTACCGCCGCTACACGACTTACGACCTCCAGCCGACCGTTTACCTTTCGGGAGCGCTTACGTTGATCGCCGGCTTGGCGTTCAACTATGTCACGTTCGAGGCGCTCACGCACCTGCCCACCACTGTGCAGGACGAATCCCTGTCCGGCCTCGGCGCAGGGTTGGCGGCCATTGTCGCCTTCGCGCTCGGCTATTTCCCGTCCCTGGCGATCCGCTGGTTCAACCGGGTCGCGTATAGCGCGCTGGGCGTCAGCCAGCGGCGCGCCGACGCGCTGCCCCTGAGCCTGATCGACGGCGTCAGCCAGTGGCACGAGGCGCGCCTGCTCGACAACGGCATCGACAACGTACAGAACCTCGCCTCTGCGGACATCCTCGACCTGCTGGTCAACAGCACGTTTAGCGGCCAGCAGGTTGTTGACTGGGTGGACCAGGCGATCCTGTACCTTTACCTGGAGCCGAACATGATTGACCGGTTCCGCGATACCGGGGTGCGCACCACCTCCGACTTCCGCGACCTGTGGCACGCGGTGGACGAGAGTCAGAAGCAAGACCTGGCGCAGCAGCTTCAGACCAACGTCGCGCAACTTGATTTGCTCTACAAAGTCACCTCCGTTGGGCCAAACCTGCACTACGTTCTGAATTATTGGGAGAACGCCAGCCGCCTGGCCCGTCGCCGGCAGGAGATCTACCTGGCGGAGATGCTCGCGCAGTACCGCACGGTTCTCGAACAGGCCGGCGCCACTTCGGTTCAAGACGCGCCCGCGCTGCAAAAGCTGGAAAGCCAGGCGAGCGCGTTGCGCCGCGAGATCGTCGAGGAGACGGGCCGCGAGCCGGCTCCGCCTGAGACTCCGCTCGCCCTTGTCGGCCAGGGCAACCTGGCTTACCAGGCCGGCAAGCTCGACGAGGCGATGGCTTATTACAGGCAGGCGCTCGCGCTCGACCCCAATCTGGCGCGCGCACACGCGGCGCTCGGCGCCATTTACGTGCGGACGGGCCAGGTCGCGCTGGCCGCCGAGGCCTTTGACCGCGCGGCGGAGCTGGAGTCCGATCCGCGCGCGCTGGCGCTCATCCTCAACGACCGGGCGATCTTCTACCGGCGCGCGGGTCAACTGGATAAGGCCCTGGAGGACGTGAAACGGGCGCTCTCTCTGCGCCCTGACCTGGCTCAGGCACACGTCACGCTGGGCGATGTGCACCGCGAAAAGGGCGAGTACCAGCAGGCGGTTGCGAGCTACCGTACCGCCATCGCGGTTGATCCTAATCTGGCGGTGGCGCACAACAACCTGGCCTGGCTGTATGTCGATAAACTCAACGCGAACCTGGGCGAGGCGATGCACCTGGCGCAGCGCGCCGTCGATCTCTCCGGCTTGAACGGCCACGTCGATCCCGCGTATCTTGACACACTGGCTGCCGTGCAGATCAAGCTGGGGAGGGTGGAGGACGCGCGCGAGAACCTGCTCAAGGCCCAAAACGCACCCTTCGTCGAGGCGCACGTGCGCGCGGCCATTGACGCGCACATTCAGGAGATCGAGCAATTACAGAAGGGCAATTAGCCCCTTCCCATGCGGCGGGTGTCCTGCCTCGCGCCCCGAAACTCAGCGGCGAAGATGCTGATGCTCAAGCGTTTACTGTAACCACCGTAACTGGAAGGAACCAACCTGCATGAAGTCCCCTGCCCGGATCGTCGGTCTCTGTGTTGTCGTCTTGCTCTCAGGATGTGTAACGGTGCGTTCGCCCATCGCCGTGACCTTCACCCCTCCGCCCGTCGGCACGCCTGCCGCGCTTACCGGTGAATTGCCAGGGGTTACCGCATCGCCGACTGCCTCTCCAACCCCGACAACGACGCAGACAGCGACATGGACGGAGACCGCCCTACCCCCTGTCGCCTCGCCGACGGCTCCGTTCATCGATACCCTGGCGCCGCCGATAACCTCCGAAGGCCCGCCCGGCGCGAGGGAACTCCCGCCGCCCCCTATCGCCACCATGACCGCCGGGCCGATCATTGGCCCCGGTTATACGCCCCCAGCCACCGTCACACCCAGCCCCACCCCGACCTCCCTGCCGCCGTCGCCCACGCCTGGTCCGTCACCCACGCCTTTGCCCATGCTCCGCTCCGACCTGATGGGCGTGCAGATTCACCCTTTTATCGAAGAGGAACAATTGCTCCCTCTCCTTGACCGCGCCAAGTTCGACCTGGGCGTGCGCTGGATCAAGTTCCAGGTCGAGTGGGAATTGCTCGAACCCCAGCCGGGCGAGCGCGGCGTGCAGTTCCAAATCCTGGAGCGGTTTATCCAACACTGCCACGACCGCGACTTCGAGGTGCTCCTCAGCGTGGTCGCCGCGCCCGATTGGACGCGCACGCCCGTGACCATGGCCGAGTACCCGAACGATCCTTACCCCGAAGAAGGCCCGCCGGATAATTACCAGACCTTTGCCAGCTTCGTGAAGCTTCTGTCCGAACACTTCGTTAACCGCGTGGACGCCATCGAAATCTGGAATGAGCCGAATCTGCGGCGCGAGTGGTTCGACAAGCCGCTCGGCGGCGCAGAATATATGCGCCTGTTCGACGCAGCCTATCAAGCTGTGCGGAGCGGGGCCAACCCAAACATCACCCTGGTGACGGCGGGCCTGGCTCCCACCGGCGTCAACGACCATGTCACGGCGGTGGACGACCGCGCGTTCCTCAGCGAGATGTACCAGGCGGGTCTGGCGAACTATCAGAATGTGGCGGTCGGCGTGCACCCCTACGGTTGGGGCAACCCGCCTTCCGCCACCTGCGCCGCCAATTGCGACCCCGGCCCTGAGCGCGGCTGGGACGACCAACGGTTCTTCTACTTCCTGGACACACTCAACGACTATCACGACCTCATGGCCCAATATGGCGACGTGAGCCGCCAGCTGTGGGCGACCGAGTTCGGCTGGCCCACCTTCGACGGCTTCGGCGTCCAGCCGGACGCGGCGATTGGCTACTTCAACTACGTCAGCGAGTGGGATCAGGGCCATTATCTGGTTGAAGCGCTCAGCTACATGCAGTCGCAGCCCTACATGGGGCCGGCGTTTATCTGGAACATGAACTGGGCGCTTTTCGCCGGGCGCGATGGCATTCAACCCCTGGAGCAAGAAGCGGGCTATGCGCTCATCCGCCCGGACGGCAGCGCGCGTCCCGCTTACCTGTTGCTTAGCCTGGCGCCCAAAGGGTAGTGACTACGGATGTCGGGGATAAAGAACGGCGGGGTGCCGGTGTGATCCGGTGCCCCGCCGTGCGCTAACCTGCCGAGGGCTATTCCTCGTCCGCGAAGCCGAAGTCTAACTCAACTTCGTCGAGTTCTTCCTCAGCCTCTTCTTCCTCGATCTCCTCTTCCTCTTCTTCTTCCTCGGAGTCTTCCTCCTCAAGCTCCTCTTCATCGAGGCTCTCTTCTTCTTCGGCAACCTCGTCGTCCAACTCGCCTTCGACTATCGCCACTACCTCCACTTCTTCCTCGCCTTCGACATCCTCCAACTCTTCAATCTCGTTAATCTCTTCCCCTTCTTCCTCAAAGTCCTCTTCTTCGGCGATAACCAGCTCCTGACCCAGCTTCGAGATCCGGGCAATGGGTGCGTTCATTTCGTGCTCGCGGTGCGGCTGGAAGCCGGTGCCCGCCGGGATCAGCTTCCCGATGATGACGTTTTCCTTCAGCCCGTAGAGCGGGTCCATCTTGCCCTCGATCGCAGCCCCGGCAAGCACCTTGATGGTGTGCTGGAAGCTGGAAGCCGACAGGAAGCTGTCGGTGCTGAGCGCCGCTTTGGTCACGCCCAACAGGACCGGGATGCCGGCCGCCGGCTCCTTGCCCTGCGAGATCAGTTCTTCGTTAACCATCATCAGCCGCAGCCGGTCCACCAACTCACCGGGGAGCAGCTCGCTGTCGCCGCTCTTCGTAATCTGCACTTTTGAGAGCATCTTGCGGATGATCACCTCGAAGTGCTTGTCGGCGATGTTGACGCCCTGGCTCCGGTACACCTGCTGCACCTCGGAGAGCAGGTACATCTGCGTGGCTTCTATGCCGAGGATGCGCAGGATGCGATGTGGGTTCTTCGCGCCCTCGGTCAGTTGCGTGCCGGCCGTGACGCGGGCCATGCCGTTCGCTTCCAGTTCGCGCTGGATCTCGGGCGTCAGGCGCGCGGCAGCCGGGATTTCGTACTCGCGCTCCTCAACCTCTTCGCGGCGCACAATGAGTTTGCCGTCTTCCAGGTAGGCCTGGCCGCTCATGCCGGCGGTGATCGTGCTCTCGCCGTCAGGCGAGGCCGCCAGCGCCGCGCCCTCGATCACCTCCGCGCCGTCTTCGATTTGCAGCTCCCAGCCATCGGGGAGGTCGTGTTCCTCGCGGAACACCTTGCTGTCGGACACGCGCGCGACGCGCGCGGCGTCTGACCGCTCGATGCGCAAGACGCCGTCGATGTCGGTCATCACCGCCTCGCCTTTGGGCCGCTTGCGCGCCTCAAAGAGTTCCTCCACACGCGGCAGGCCGGTGGTGATGTCGCCGGAGCGCTCGGCGGTGCCGCCGGTATGGAACGTGCGCAGGGTAAGCTGGGTGCCCGGCTCGCCGATGGACTGCGCCGCCACAATGCCGACCGCCGAGCCGATCTCGACCAGCTCGCCCCGGCCCAGGTCGCGCCCATAGCAGAGCTGGCAGATGCCGTGCAGCAGCGTGCAGGTCATGGGCGAGCGGACGTACACGCGCGGAACCAGCGCCGCTTCAATCGCCTCGGCCTTTTCCTCGTCGATCATCTCGTTGCGGTCCACGATCACCCCGCCGGTCTGCGGGTGCACCACCGGGCCGGCGGCCACCCGGCCCACAATGCGCTCGGCAAGAGTCTGGCCGGCTACGGAGAGGTGCTCCTGGCCGGGAACCGCCGGGTTGTCGATCCAGATGCCGGCCTCGGTGCCGCAGTCGGGCCGGTTGGCGATCATGTCCTGCGCCACGTCAACCAGACGGCGGGTCAGGTAGCCGGCGTCGGCGGTGCGCAGCGCCGTGTCGGCGAGGCCCTTGCGTGCGCCGTGCGTGCTGATGAAGTACTCCAGCGCGGTCAGGCCCATGCGGAAGTGGCTTTGGATGGGCAGGTCGATGATCCGCCCCGATGGGTCGGCCATCAGGCCGCGCATCCCGGCCAACTGGGTGATCGGGCCGAAGCCGCCTTTAGTAGAGCCGGAGAGCGCCATAATCGCAATCGGGCCGTAGGGGTCCATCTCGTCGCGGATCGCGTCGCCGACCTCGGCCTTGGCCTGGGTCCACGTTTCGATGGTCTTCTGGTAACGCTCATCCTCGGTGAGCAGGCCCCGGCGGAAGTCGCGCGCGTAGGTGTCTACCTTTGCAGCAGCCGTTTCGAGAATGGCCTGGCGGGCGTCAGGGACGGTCAGGTCTGAGACGGCGATGGTCGTGCCGGAGACCGTCGCGTAGTGGAAGCCCAGGTTCTTGATGCGGTCCACCACGTCGGTGGTTTCCTCCGGCCCCAGACGTTGGTAACACCTGGCGACCAGGGTTTGCAGGCCTTTCTTGCCGAGCGTGTCTTGCACAAAGCGGAGGTTGTCGGGCAGGATACGGTTGAAAATCGCGCGCCCGACGGTGGTCACGGTCGGCTCTGGTTCTGGCGCCTGCTGCTCATACACCTGGCCGATGCGGATCGGCGTATGCAGGTTGACCAGCCCCAGGCTGTAGGCCATTTCCACCTCGTCGATGTCCACGAACAGGCGGCGTTCGCCCAGGTTGGCGACGGCCAGGCCGAGGTTGGGCCGCTTCTTCAGGAACGCGAGCGCGTCGGTGGCGTTGAAGAGCAGCGCATCGATCTCCCCCTGGCTGAGTGCGTTGAAGGCGTCGCGCTCTTTCTCGAAGATCACCCACGCGGATTCGTGCAGGCCACGCTCCAGGGCTTTGTGCGAGCCGTTGGTGTGGTTGACCACGCCCACGCGCGCACCCTTGGCGGCCCTGAGCGCCTCCCAGGTGTGGAAAGCGTCGGCCCGGTCGGCGCGCGTGATGATGTCGATGTTGGGGTCCATCGTCATGTAGTAGGTGCCCAGCACCATGTCCTTCGACGGGCCGACGATGGGCTGGCCGTCGGCGGGCTTGAGCAGGTTGCGCGTGCTGAGCATCAGCTGGCGCGCCTCCGCGACCGCCTTGTCGCTCAAGGGGATGTGGACGGCCATCTGGTCGCCGTCGAAGTCGGCGTTGAAGGCCGCGCACACCAGCGGGTGAATCTGGATCGCCTTGCCCTCGACCAGCAACGGCTCGAAGGCCTGGATGCCCAGGCGGTGCAGCGTGGGCGCGCGGTTGAGCAGCACCGGGCGCTCCTTGATGACCTCTTCCAGCACCTCCCACACTTCGGGCTTTGCGCGCTCGATGATGCGCTTGGCGCTCTTGACGTTGGTCGCGTAATTGTATTGCACCAGCCGCGAAATCACGAAAGGCCGGTACAGTTCAATCGCCATGTCTCTCGGCAACCCGCACTGGTGCAGCTTGAGCTTGGGGCCGATCACGATGACCGAGCGGCCCGAATAGTCCACGCGCTTGCCGAGCAGGTTGCGGCGGAAGCGCCCCTTCTTGCCCTTGAGCATGTCGCTGAGCGACTTGAGTTCGCGCCGCCCGCGCCGCGAGAGCGCCTTGCCGCGCTGGCTGTTGTCGATCAGGCTATCGACAGCTTCCTGCAACATACGCTTCTCGTTGCGCACGATCACGTCCGGCGCGCCAAGTTCGAGCAGGCGCTTGAGCCGGTTGTTGCGGTTGATGACGCGCCGATACAGATCGTTCAGGTCGGAGGTGGCGAAGCGACCGCCGTCCAACTGCACCATCGGGCGCAGGTCGGGCGGGATGACCGGCAGCACGGTGAGGATCATCCATTCGGGCCGGTTGCCGCTGGTGCGCAGGCTCTCCACGACGCGCAGGCGGCGGGTGGCTTTCTTTTTGCGCTGCTTGGAGCGCGTAGTGCGCACCTCTTTCCATAGCTCCACGGCGAGCTTGTCCAGGTCCATGTTCCGGAGGATTTCGTAGAACGCCTCCGCGCCCATATCCGCCTTGAAGACCTGGCCGTAGCGCTGCTTGAGTTCGCGGTAACGCGCCTCGCCGAGGAACTGGAGTTCCTCCAACGATTGCAGCTCCGCGCGCCGCTCCTGGATGCTGGACTGCGCGCGCATCACGCGGGTGTTCTGCTCGTGGCGCAGTTCGGCGATCTGTTCGGCGGCGAGGTTCATGTGTTCTTCGATTTGCACCTCCAACTGGGCGAGTTCGGCTTTGCGCCGCTCTTCCAGATTGGCCTGCATTTCGTTGAGCAGCGCGGTAGCGGCCTCCTGCACCAGGGCGAGGTGCTCGTTGCCCACCGTCTCGCCAACATCGACGATCTTGAGGTCGTCGGCTTCCTTGAAAAGCACAGGCGTTGGCGCCGCCTGGCCCATCTTGGACTCGATCTGGCTCTGAAGCGACTGGGCGGCTTTCATCAGCGAGTCGGTGTTGGCGGAAAGCTCGTCGTCGTAGCGTTTGTTGATCTGGGCAATGGTCTCACGCAACGCCTGTACGCGCTCATCGCGCGTCATCTCAATCTCGGCGACCTTCTCGTCAACCTCGCCGCTGATCTGGCCTTCTTCCAGCGCGGCCTCGTCGTCGAGGCGCTTGAGGGCCTTGTTGCGCGCGTCTTCGTCCACATGCGTGATGACGTACTGCGCGAAGTACAGCACCCGGTCGAGGTTGCGGCGGCTCACATCCAGCAGCAGGCCCAGGTAACTGGGCACGCGGCGGGTGTACCACACGTGCGCCACCGGCGCGGCGAGTTCAATGTGGCCCATGCGCTCGCGGCGGACCGAGGAGCGCGTCACCTCCACGCCGCACTTGTCGCAGATGATGCCTTTGTAGCGGACGTTTTTATATTTGCCGCAATAGCACTGCCAGTCCTTGGTTGGCCCGAAGATCGCCTCGCAGAAAAGGCCGTCCTTTTCCGGGCGCAGTCGGCGATAGTTGATGGTCTCCGGCTTGGTGACCTCGCCATACGACCACGACCGGATTTGTTCGGGCGATGCCAGGCTGATGCGCAGCGCGCTGAAGTCCTTCGCTTCCAAAGCGTGCCTCCTGTATTACGCTAACCTGCACCCTTGCTCACGGAGAAACAAAATACCCGCATACGGCAAAATAGCGCTCAGAACATATGTCCCAGCGCTGAAAATCGGCAAGTGAGAATCGGAATAATTATACGCTACCTTGAAGTTTTGTCAAGGAATCGTTCATTAAGCTGGACGGGTTAAACCTTTAAGGTTTGCCCATAGCATTAAGATTTTGTACGAATTACCCAAATGCGGGCGGCCTGCCACGCCCGCAACTCTGCATACGAAACTGGTATACAATATCCGGGATGGGCGATTCTGTCAACTGCAAAACCTACAAACCCTGTAAGAAATCTAACAGCGTAAGCCATGTCTGACCGTCCCTACCTGAGCGAGAACCTGGCGCGCGCAGCGCTCGAAGCGCTGCGCCTGGACTTTGGCTATTTTGGCAAAAGGGATGACCTTCGGGCAAGCTTAAGGGTGCAAGACCGAAGCGAGCCAAAGGCCATCCCATGTCCAATATTCCACAAAACATTGAACTGATCAAGAATCTGTTTGCCC
>DAOTXU010000263.1:0-18966 GCA_034435135.1 Anaerolineae bacterium
TCCTGGCCTTACGCAACGCCGCCTTCGCTTCCGCCCGCGCTTAAGGCGTTTTGCCCCTTTCTCCGGCCTCTATCTCCAGCAAAGGCCGCTGTCTCCCCCTCATCGGCCTCTTCAAACTGCCAAAGTCCAGGGACAGCGGGCTTAAGCCCGCTGTCCTTGTCAGCATAGAATCACTACCGGGCAAGGCGCGCCTGTCCTTTAGGAGGGTCAGTCCAGCGGCGGCAATTCATCCTTGGCAGATACCTTCGGGGCGTCGGGTTCGACCACCGCGAAGAGCAGCAGCGCCACGACGATCACCGCCAGGCTGACCAGTACGTACTTCACAAAATCGCCGAGGATGTTATTTTGCGCGAAGATGGTCACAACCAACGCGACCAGCAACGTCGCCGGGATGCCGGACATCCCGGCGCTGGCGAGGTAGTTGAATGCTTTGGCCGGCGCGCCGCCCCGGATCGGCGCAGCCTTCTCAGCCCCGCGCGCGACGTAGTAGCCCCCGACCAGGGCCACGGCGAACCCCACCAGAACCATGAATACGGTGCTGTCCATAACGGTCTCCCTGTTGCGTGGGGTAGAGGCGGGTTTCTATGCAGCGTCCCGCCCCTACGCGATATGCGAAATCTCTAGAACAGCGTGTAGATAAACGGCGCGGCGCCCGACGCGCTGGCGAAGATCATCAGCACAGCGAAGATGACCAGCACCACGATCATCGGGATGAGCCACCACAGCTTGCGCGCCCACAAGAACCGGAACAACTCGCCCAGCACCCCCATCCGCGACATGAAGTCGCTGAAGGCGACGGCGACGCGGTTTTGCTTCGGTATGTCCGACATGGCTATTTCTCCTTTTTAACCAAGAAGGACTCCATCACCAGCATATCGATGTCGCTCTTGCTGTAGGTCCAGTGAGCGTTGACCGGTGTGCTGACGATGGGTTCTCCGCGCAGGTTGTACGACGTGTTGAGCACGACCGGCGTGCCGGTGATCTCCCCGAACTTGTCGATGATGTCGTAGTAGAGCGGGTTGGTCTCGCGGTCGATGGTCTGCAGGCGACCGGTGCCGCCCTCGTGCGTGGTGGCCTGCATCTCGTGACGTTTGCTGTCGATCACCGGGCTGACCATGAGCATGAAGCGCGCTGGCAGGTTTTTGTCAACGCCGGGGAAGTCGAAATACTTGGCGGCGCGGTCGTCCGGCACGACGGGCGCGAAGGGACGGAACGGCTCGCGGAACTTGATCTTGGTGTTGACGATGTGCTTCATCTCCTCGCGGCGCGGGTCGGCGAGGATGCTGCGGTTGCCGAGCGCGCGCGGCCCCCACTCGAAACGTCCCTGGAACAGGCCGATGACTTTCTCGTGCGCCAGATTCTCGGCGACGACCTCCGCGAGCTTCTCGCGGTCGTCGAAATGCTCGTAGCGGATGCCGTTGTTGTCCAGGAAGGCTTTGATCTCGCCCTCGGTGTAGTCCTGGCCGTAGTAGGCGTGGCGCATCACACTGGAGCGCCGGCGCGGCTTGCCGAGCACCATATGATACGCCCACAGCGCCGCGCCCAGCGCCCCGCCGTCGTCTCCGGCAGCGGGCTGGATAAAGACATCTTCAAAACCAGCTTCGCGCAACACGCGGAAGTTGGCGACGCTGTTGAGCGCCACGCCGCCGGCCATGACCAGTTTCTTCTGACCGGTGCGCTTCTGCAAGTTGGTCGCCATCTTCAGCATCGCCTCCTCGGTGACGCGCTGGATGCTGGCCGAGACGTCGGCGTAGTGCTGGCACTGCTTGATGAAGGGATCGTTCGGATTCGCGTCAGGGTTGGTGCGGGTGGTGATAAACTCACCCTCCGGTTCGCGCGGCTCGCCAAACAGGTCGATGAAGCGCTGGTTATAGGTCTGGGTAGGCGAATGGTGGAAGGAGAAGTAGTCCATGTTGAGGTGGAACGAGCCGTCGTCGTGCAGGTTGAAGACCTTGTACACCTTGTCCATGTAGATGGGCTGGCCGTAGGGCGACATGCCCATCACTTTATACTCGCCGTTGTTGACCTTGAAACCCAGCCAGGCGGTGAACGCCGAGTAGAGCAGGCCCAGCGAATGTGGGAAGCGCTGCTCGCCATCGAGGATGATGTCATTGCTGCCGCCGGGCTGGTCCTCCCAGTAGCCCCTGGCGATCCCGGCGCTCGCGGTGGTCCACTCGCCCACGCCGTCGATGGTAAGCACCGCTGCCTCGTCAAAGGGCGAGCAGAAGAACGCGCTCGCGGCGTGGCTCAGGTGGTGGTCGCAAAAGAGCAGCTTCTTGTCCGGGATGCGCAGGTGCTTGAGGAGCAGACTCTTGACCCACAGCCGGTCTTCGAGCCAGGCCAGGACCGCCTCGCGCCACACGCCCGCCGAGCGCGGGAACGTGCTCAGCGTGGTGAGGAGGATCCGCTCCAGCTTGATCATGGGCTTCTCGTAAAACACAGCGTAGTCCAGGTCCGGCCCGGTGATACCGGCCTTTTTCAGCACGAATTCAATCGCGTGCTTGGGATAGCCGTTGTCGTGCTTCTTGCGGGTGAAGCGCTCTTCCATCGCCGCGGCGACCAGTTCGCCGTCTTTGATGAGCGCCGCCGCCGAGTCGTGGTAGAAACAAGATACACCTAAGATATACATCAGAACTGCCTCCGCGCGTCCTCAAGTTGGCTGCTCACGGGATCGCGTGCGACCCATCGGGCAGGCAGGTTGCTCGACTTGATTTTCAGGGGGTCGCTCAAGAACCGAACGCCCAGCCCGAAGGGCAACATGATCGTGTAGTAGAAGAATAAGACGATGATCCGCCCCTGGTAGTTACCGAGCACGCCGCCGATGATTTTCCACCGGTTCCATGCTTTGCTTAAGATGCTCAAGGTATTTCCTCCATAAATAGTTGTGATGAAGCCGGTCCCTTGTACTGCGTGTTCGCATGAGAGGATGGGCAGATTTGTTTCACTCCCACCCCAATTGATCGCCGATTGCGTCTAGCATCCGCTGGGCAATCAACGCATTCCCCTCTGGTGTGACGTGCGACAGCGGGTCAACGTAGATGAGCGTTTCCTGCCCGTCAAAAACGTCGGTAATGTCATAAAGTCTCTCGTACTGTCTCGTCGCCTGTCCCACATGTTGATAAACTTCTGCAAACAGGTCAACGAGCACGCCCTGCCCCAACGCCGCTTTGAGGGTTTCTTCTTCCTGCGTAAACGGTTTGTTGCCCACGACAATCGCCGGCTGCCAGAAGAAGGCGTAGTCGAACCCGTACCGCTCGGCCAGCGTGTCCACCAGTTCGTAGTTGCGCGCATAAGTTTGGATGACGGCCTCGGCCAGGCTTGCGGTGTCCACATCCATGATCCGGTAACTGTCCAGCCCGGTCACCAGGCCGAAGCGTTGCAACGCCTGAAAAGTGCTGGTGGACTCCAAGAGCCGGCGGATGTTGGTCCCCCACCCGCCCTCGACATAAGCGGCGATCTGCGAAAGGTTGTGGTGCACAACCGGCCTGCCGGATTGCGCCGCCGCGTAGATTTCGTTCACGCCGTCGTAGAAGATCACCAGGTCAGGGGTGTTGCCGGCCTGAAGCTGGAGCATAAGCGCGATGAGACTCTGCGTGGAGACCCACGCCGGCTCGCCGAAGTTGACCACGCAAACCGGCTCGCTGCGCAGGGTGTCCAGGCCGGTTTGCAGATACGCGGGAATTGTCCCCCAATCCGGCGACCCCATGCCCCACATCGTCGAGCCGCCGAAGGTGTAGACGGTGTACGCGCCCTCGCGGCAGTCCGCGCCCGGCGTCACCCGGCGGCCATCTTCGTCGATGGTGATGGCCTCACCCGCGAAGGGCACTTTGCGCCAGACGATGTACGGCTGGTAACTTGTCTTGCTGGCGGCGAAGAACTCGCTCCAATACCGGCCCCCCCATTCCTGCGCAGCATAATAGGACGACTGCACGGGTTCAAGCCCCTTCGGGAGCAGGTCCAGTCTGATGAGCAGGATAGAAGCCAGCTCAATGAGAGCGAGGATAACGAGCACGTTGAGGAGCAACAGGCCGGCGGTGCGATACAACCATGCGAGCCGTCCCGCCAGGGAACGCGCGCTTCGGAGGTCTTCAGGGCGGAGGATCAGCGCAACCAGCAGCGCCCCTAACCCGCCCAGGGTCAGGAGCGCCTGCCCCGCGCCAAAGCCGCTGGCCTGGCTCAGGCCAATAGCGTCGGCGGCGAGCGCAAGTGCGATCAACCCGCCGCCAACTGCTACAATAACGATCCGCATAGTATGAAAACGTGGGCGGTGTGAAACCTCTGCGCTCATGGTGCCTCTAGAGTATTTTCTGCACTCCTAATACCGGATAACTGCGCAATCGCCTGCCGGATGCGCTGTAACCAGCAGCCGGACTGCGCCGGCGAAAAGAATACGATGCCGCCGTGTGGACAGTCGGAGACCGCGCCGATTGGAAATGATCTGCCCACGCATAAATGCAGTATAACGAGCCGCGGTGATTGCGTAGTCAACAGAAAGTGAAATTATTCTTAGCAACTACAATCGACCTGTAACGCTAGCTCACATGACGTGTCTGTTCATCCTGTCGGTATCGCTCTCCGTATTTCGCAGATTCTCGGCTGAAATCGGCAACGAATCGTCAGTTTGGATCACAATTCCTGCGAATTTGCCCACAACTCTGGCCGTGGAATCCATCCCATGACAGGTACCGCATGACCGTCAGGGACCTGACGGCAGACGCAATTCCTCAGCGCGCTCGGTGAAGAAAGTGTATGTTATCGGCTGCAAAAACGAGGGCGCTCGATCAAGGGTTGGGTGAGCAGCTCATCAAGGTAGGGCCGCCAGTCTGTTTTTGGCGCTTGTGACTCTCAGAGGCCGTTTGAAAAGGGTTCCCCGGCTTCAGCCGGGGATGAATTCCCCACCGCGCCGTGGCTTTCCGGCGATTCGCCGCCGACTTTAGTCGGCGGAACCTGAATAAACTTCCATGGCCGGACTTCTCAAATGGCCTCTCAGGCAGGGTTGTCCTTCACCGCCAGACGATACACCGCGCGCCGATTCCATCCACTTTCGGCGGCGACTTCGCGCGCCGCCTGCGCCGGCGAGGCTCCTGCGCCGAGGGCCGTCTCCAGCGCCAGGCGCACCTCCGCCTCTGACCAGGGCCTCTCCTCCCTCGGCGCTCCTGCGATGACCAGCGTGAACTCGCCGCGCGGTTCGACGAAATGGTCCAGCGCCGCGCTGATGGTCCCCCGAAAGATTTCTTCGTGCACTTTGGTCAACTCGCGCGCCACGGCAATCTGCCGGTCGCCGAGTGCGCGGCGGGCGTCATCCAGGCTGGCGCGCAGGCGGTGCGGCGCTTCGAGCGCAATCAGGGTGCGCGACTCCGAGGCGACGCCTGCCCAGAACGCCTGGCGGCGGCCTGGCTGGCGCGGCGCGTACCCCAGGTATACAAAGCTGTCGCTCGGCAGCCCACTGACCACCAGCGCCGCCATTGGCGCGCTCGCCCCAGGCACTGCGGTCACCCGCACGCCGCGCGCGATCGCTGCGCGCACCAGCTCGTAGCCGGGGTCGTTGAGGCCTGGCGTGCCTGCGTCAGAGACCAGCGCCACATCGCCGACTTCCAGCGCCGCAAAGACCTCTTCCAGCCGGGTGAGTTTGTTGTGCTCGTGGTAGCTGATGAGGGGGGTGTCGATTTGGTAGTGGGCAAGCAGTTTGCGCGTCACGCGCGTGTCTTCGGCGGCGATCAGGCTGACCTCGCGCAACACATGCAGCGCGCGCAGCGTGATGTCCTCCAGGTTGCCGATTGGCGTGGCGACGAGGTAGAGCGTACCCATCTACAAGTTCCGCGTGTTTCGCAGCTACTTACCGTTTTGCGAAGGCAGCGGCGCCGCATCTCCCAGGCGGAAGACCTCAAGCGCCTCGCCGTGAATCAGCCCGTTCGTCGCCACCACGCGCGCGCCGAGGTGCTCCGGCTCCGGCCTGCCGCCGTCGAAGTCGGTGACGCGCCCGCCAGCCTCTTCGACGATCAGCGCGCCGCCCAGCACATCCCACGGGCTGAGGTGCTTCTCCCAAAACAGATCGAGCCGGCCCATCGCTACGTAGCACAGGTCTAACGCCGCCGAGCCAAGCCGCCGCACGCCCTGTGTCCGCTTCATGAAGCGCCGCCACTCCGCCGTGTTATCGTCCTCGGCGGTCCAGCGGTTGTAGGGGAAGCCGGTTGCCACCAACGCCTGCGCCAGCTTCGGCGTCTGCGAGACGTGGATCGGCGCGCCGTTGAGGTGCGCGCCCATGCCGCGCGCAGCGCTGAAGCGCTCGTCGCGCACGGGATCGTAGACCACACCCAACAACATCCCTTCCGGTCCGACCAACGCTATCGACACCGAGTACTGCGGCAGGCCGTGCGCGAAGTTGGTGGTCCCGTCCAGCGGATCGATGTACCAATGGTAGGCGGCTGTCGCTTTCGGCGCGCCTTTACCGCCGCCCTCCTCGCCGTGAATGTGGTGGCTGGGGAAGGCGCGCTCCAGCGATTCCACGATGAACGCCTCCGACGCGCGGTCCGCTTCGGTGACCAGATCGACCACACCCTTGTAGCCAATCGCGCCGATGTGGTCGGCGTGCCGGCGCACCATCGCGCCTGCCGCGCGCGCGATGTCGAGGGTTCGGGCGAGCGCGTATTCAAGGTTGAGTTCGCTTGACGGGGTGATGGTTCGCCTCCCTGAGTGTCCAAACTTGACGCTGCGTTTACCGCAAGAGTTGTGTTGATGCTTCTACCAGCCGCTCAGCCACATCGGGCTTAAAGAAGGGGCGATCATAAACAGCGGCGGCTAACCTTGCGGCGTATCCGCCTTCCTCGAACTGGGCGCGCGGCGGCAGATAGCCAAGCGTCGCGTTGGCGTAGCAGATCGGCAGCGTGTGCGCGTGCGGCGCTGTGCTCTTGATGGCCCGGCCCTCGGCGGTAAAGACTTCCGCCGGGATTGCCAGCCAGGCCAGCGCCCCCTCGACGACGAACGCCTGCAATACCGCGTCCACGTAATCCGGCTGCTGTCCCGCGCGGATCCGCCGTTCCAGCGCGCGGTAGTAGCGCCGCCATAGACGCGGGAGCCGCTCCGCGCCGGCAGGGTCGGTAAAGCCATCGGGTGGATTGTCCAGCGCGCGGACCTCCGCGTGGAAGTGCGCGAGTTGTTCGCGGATCGTCTCCAGGGATGGCACGTCGTAGTTCAGCCGCAACGGAGCCTGCCGCACTTGGAATCGGACCTCATCAATGGGTGTTGCGCGGTTGGCGGCATCCCAGGCATCGCTCCCTAATCCGCTTCCCGCGCGCGCAATGTCCTCGAACGTGGCGCTGCCCCAGGCGTCGCGGTTGGTCACAGGGTCGATGTCACCACATGCGCCGTTGGCGAACATAATCACACCAGGATACCGCGCGTGCAGACAGCGCCGCAGCGCGCCGGGATAATCCGCCGAGATTTGCGTAATCTTCCCCGGCATGACGGGGTGGCAGGCGTAATGAACCAGCAGCGCTATCGGGTCGCCTGCGGCGGTATCGACGCGCACGATCTCCACCGTCGGGTCTACGTCCTCCCCACCGAGCCGGTTCCATGCCAGATGAGTGTGCTGACCACGCCCCACGCGCAGGCGCGCAGGCGTCAGCTTGCCGGCCGCGGCCACGACTGCACCCGCCAGGTGCCGTGCGGCCAAATGGGTGTACTCGCGGTCAGGCGCGCCGCACTCGCGGAACCTGACGGTGGTGGGTGCAGTGTGCGTATGGGCGCACGAGATCATCACCTGCGCGGACGCGATGCCCGTCCGCGCATGAACCTCATCGCGCACCCAACGGGTAAATGTCGATGAGAGTGCGATCAGGTCCGACGTGATCAGCGCGACCCGGCGCTTGCCGTCGTCAAGCACGAGCGCCTGTGCCATCAGGTTATCATGCACGTCGGTCGAGTAACGCGGGCTGGTCACATAGTAACCGGCTAACTCCACGCCAATCGGCGGCGTGATGCACACTTCGGTTGCGCCTGCTTTCAGCATGACATAGTCCTAGCCGTCGCCCGGCAACCCCAAATCCGCCGCGCACCGGCGGAAAACCCCAATGATCCGGTCGCAGGTTTCGTCGGTCATGACCGGCGGCACAGCGAGGATGCTGCTGCGCGCGAACAGGTCGTCGGCGCGGGGAAGAGTGCCCTTGCCATAGGTGTAATCGGCGGCGAAGGCATTGAGCGGGTCGGTCCAGGGGCGGCCTGCCGCGTTCACGCCGCGTTTATAAACCAGGCTCAGGTTGTTGTAGTACAGGTGCAGCCCCCAGTGAATCAGGCGCGCATTGCCCCCGCCCCCCGGCGTGCAGGCTCCCGCTGCGCGCGTGGCCTCGACCATCTTCTGGCAGGTAGCCTCGTCAGGCCAGATCAGAATCACAACGGGGCCGCTGTCGCCGTCAGGATCGACCCGCCGACGCGCCTGCGCCCCGCCCATGCCGTCCAGACCTGCGTAGAGCCGGCGGTTGAGCCGGCGCATGTTGCCCACAATGGTGTCGAGTTTCTCCTCCTGCGCGACTGCCATCGCGGCGGTGAGTTCACTCATGCGGCTGCCCTGCCCCCAGAGCTGCATCGCCTCGTCTTCAAAGATGAGATGCCCGGTCGCGTCGCGGCTGTACCCCTGGTCGTGCGCCGCCCACGCGCGCCGGGACATCGCCTCATCGTCGCACACGAACATGCCGCCCTCGCCGGAGGTTATGTTCTTGTTCAACTGGAAGCTGAAAATCGCCGCGTCGCCGAAGCTGCCCAATGGACTGCCCCTAAAGCTCCCACCGTTGGCCTGGGCTACGTCTTCAAGCACGAGCAGGTGATGCGCGCGGGCAACCTCCAGCAAGCGGTCGAGGTGGCCGGTCGCGCCGTTCATGTGTACGATCATGACCGCCCTGCTGTGCGGGCCGATCTTGCGCGCCAGATCGTCAGGGTCCATGCAGAAGGTGTCGTCGATGTCTACCAGGCGCGGGATCGCGCCAGCGCGGACCACCGCCGCAATGCACGACACCCACAGGTAGCCGGGGACGAGCACCTCGTCGCCGGGGCCGACGCCGAAGGCGCTCATGGCGACGGAGAGCGCCGCGCTGCCGCTGTTGACCGCCAGCGCAAAGCGCCGGCCCAGCCGCCGGCGGTAGGCTCCTTCGATGCAGTCGGTGAAGCCCTGCACGTCGTGGCCGTAATAGCGAAACGGGCTGCGCGCGAGCAACACCTTGTTGACCGCCTCGATCTCCTCCTCGCCGATGAAGTATGTGCCGGGCCAGTCGTAGGGAAGCAGGGGTTCGGTCACAGACGTTCTCTCCTTATGCGCAAAAGCCGCCAGGTCAAGCGTGTGCAACAACCTGTGTTTACCGGAGACACCCGGCCTCGCCGCCGGATGTCGCGTCCATTATATCTCGAATGCCGTTTCGTATATCAACAGCCTGTTGGGAAGCTGCGCGGCGTTTTGCCAGGCGTGTTGTGCGGAGGAGTCAGGGGGAGGTCGCCTTGGTTTCCGGCGCTGAGATTCGAGGTGCGCGTCAACGGGCCGACTCCTCGGCTGGTGCTCAGTTTGATGATCTGGCCTTCTGCGTTGACCACGACGCGGGTGATGCGCGTGAGGGTGAGCGCGCCCGGCAGGGGCGTCGGCACCGTGTAAAGCAACAGGACATTCGGCGACATGGCGCGCACTTCTGGGGTGTAAGCCGCAAGCTCAGGCACCGCCTCGGCGGCGCGCTTGTGCGCCGCCTTCAAGAACGCGCCATCCACCGGAAAGGGCAAAGGCTCTTCCTCAGAGGCCGATTCGGGGGGATGGGAAATCGGCTTTGGAGACATGAACTGTGGCTCGCTTTCCGTTTCCATCGGTTTCCATCGTCCATTCCGTTCACTCGTGTAACGGCATATTCAGACCGTAACGCAAGACGCCCTTACGCAACATCCACGTTGTTCGGGGTTTGGTGTGGGCGGTAAGCCGAGGGGCTGTAGCGTCGGCGTAAGAACGCTGGCACTTCCAGGGGGTCGCGGCGTGCAGTGGCGCGCTCAGGGCTATCGACCGGCCATTTCGCAACCGCTTCGTTCTGAGAGGGGTACTCTGGCGCATCCGCCTGCGCCGGTTGACTTTCAACCAGATCATCGCGCGCCGGCTGGCGGCGCAGGATGGCCTCATTCGCTTCTTTGCCCAGCACGTCACTGATCGGGCGCGCGCCCACGCCGGTAGCGACCAGGATCACCTGCACGCGATTGCACATCAACTCGTCCACGGTCGCCCCGAACACGAGGTCCACATCCCGCGACGCCTCGGCCTGGGCCAACTCGACGGCGTTTTGGATCTCGAACAAACCCATATCCGGCCCACCGGTGAAATGAATCAGCACCCCTGCCGCGTGCGCGATGGCGCCCACATCCAGCAGTGGATGGGTCAATGCGCGCCGCATTGCCTGCATCACCTTGTCGGGACCCTCCCCGTGCCCCACCGAGAGCACCGCGCCGCCGCTCATCTGGATCAGGCGACGGATGTGCGCGAAATCGATATTGATGAGGCCAGGTCGTGTGACCAGTTCGGCGATGCCCTGCACGCCCTGGCGCAGCACATCGTCGGCCACGCGGAAAGCGACATCGAGGGACATATCGCGGGGCACAACCTTCAGCAGCCGGTCGTTCGGCACCGTGATGAGCGTGTGCACCTGCTCGCGCAGCCGCAAGACTCCTCCCAGAGCATTGCGCTCGCGCGTGGTGCCCTCGAACGCAAACGGGAGCGTGACCACCGCCAGCGTCAGCGCGCCGACCTCGCGCCCCGCGCGCGCCGCCACCGGGATCGCGCCCGTGCCGGTGCCGCCGCCCATGCCGGCGGTGAGGAACACCATGTCTGCCCCGGTGAGCACGCGCACCAGCTCTTTGTAGCTCTCCTCGGCGGCGCGCTCCCCGACTTTGGGCTTGCCGCCGGCGCCTAACCCGTGCGTGAGGCGCGGCCCCAGTTGAACCTTGACTGGCGCTTCGGAGCGGGCGAGCGCCTGCACGTCGGTGTTGGCGGTGATGAAGTCGATGCCGCCAATGCCCACATGCATCATGCGGTCGATGGCGTTGCTGCCTCCGCCGCCCAACCCGATGACTTTGATGACTGTGCGCTCCGGCAGGTCGCTTGCGTTGATCATGATGATCCCTCTTTTCAACTCGCTGTAGGTCGATGGCCGAAAGGCGTGGGCGGGCCATAAGGTTCGCCCGCCTTAACGCGCGCCTCAAGCGCTTGCCTGACGGTCTGCACCTCTACGCCGGCGATCCGCTGGACGAGACAACCGGCGGCGCGCAGGTCAGCCTCGGTCGTGGCCGCGACGCCGCCCGCGTCGCCGATGATGGTCACGTGGCGGGCGAACGCGGCCTCGTGCGGCGAGAAACCGCACACCGGGCGGAACGCCCTGACGTAAGCGCTCACCGCATCCCAGTAGTCGCGCGGGCCGTCCTCCGGCACGGGCAGAAGCATATAGTGTTCAAGCGGCTTGTCGGCGTCAGACGGCGCCTCGCTTGCGGGGTCAGACAGTGGGCTTAAGCCCACTGTCTGGCTGTCAGGGGTGGACAAGGGGTTTAAGCCCTCTATCTGAGGCTCGCCAGCGACCCACTCCGCCAGCCGCGCCACGACCGGGAGCGGTTCGTCGCTCTGAGGCGGCCACCAGGCTTGATCGGCGGCGGCGCTTCCCGGCGCGGCGGTCAGCAGCCAGAACGCCGTGTTGAGCACATACGGGGGCGTCTGCCCGACTTCCATCCGGCGCGCGATTTCCAGGTTGCGCTCGGCGTGGGTCAGCGGATCGACCGGGGGGTATTCGGGCAGGTCGTGCGCGCCGAGGGTTGCGCCCCCCGCAATCACTAACTGGTTCAGGCTCGCCCCCGTATGCCGGCGCAGGATCGCGTCAATCCACTCAAAGCGATAAAACCCGCGCTGATCCTGCATCCCTGGCGCGACGAGATAGGGCTGGGCTGCCGGCCAGGCTTCGGGGCCGCCGCGCCCCCAGTCCATCGGGCGGTTGCCGATGAAGTGATAAACCCCCACCGCCATCTCCCGCAACACATCGTCGTAGCCGCGCCGGACCATGCTCGTCAACAGACTGTCAAAGAAGGCGGTATCCCAGTAGTCACCGCCCGCTGCCAGGGGCGGGATGACCGGCGTGAGGCCGGCGGCGCTCATCGCGTTGAGGACGGGCAGCAGACAATCGAGGAACCGGTCAACAAGCGCAGGCCGCGCCCATTCTGTAGAAATCCACGCCGCGCGGCTGTTGGCGTTCTCGAACAGGACCACATAGCGCACGCCCCAGCGCCAGTACGCGGCGAAAACCTGGCGCAGGCTATCCAGGTCGGGCAGGCAGATCGGGTGGCCGGGGATGCGGATGACCGGCTCGATCTCCGCAGCCAGCAGCCCCTGGATAAAGAACTCCGGCACCATCCGCTCAAGTGAACTGCGCAGCACGAGCCACGACGCACCCAGCGACTTCAGCCGGGGCAGCCAGGTTTCGAGGTCGGCGGCGGTGAAGTGATCTTGATCGTCGTAATAGTGAAAGCCGATGCGATTGCCCATGCTCGGTCCTCGTTTCTCGGCGCTGGACGCTCAGCGCTCGTAGGCGTTTAGTTGCAAGATTAGGGCCAGGAGCCTGGACGCTGGGTGCTGGAAGCTAGACATCCACAGTCAACCCAAACCCGGCGAGCAAACGATACCCGGTCACCAGCTTCCAGCACCCAGCTTTCAGTGAACTGATTCAAACTTTTGCCAACAGCTGGCCGTGCTAAGCGTTTCTCTACCTCACCCCCGTCTCGACTGCGGCTCGACACCCCCTCTCCGCTTGCGGAGAGGGGGACGGGGGGTGAGGTCGCCCGCCAACACGACCAGCGCCACCGCACCGGTGTTGTTGGCTCAAAAGCTTGAATCACTTCAGTATCCAACCCGCAACCTCACTTACTGACCGTCATCTTCACCACCTGGCCGGAGTCGGTCACCGCCACGCGCGCGATCTGCTGCCAGCAGCGCTCGCCATCAATCTGGTGTTCCTTGCGCAACGTCAGGATCGCCGTCGGCGCCGGGCGAGACTTGCCCTCTTTGCGCTGTGGCCGCAGCTGGGCGACTTTGGCGACGGCCACCATGACCTCCGCTTCGTGGACTCCGGGCACGAAGGGTGCCATCAATCCCTTGACCTGCTGCACCACTTCATTCGGCAGGGCGTTGGAAGAAGCCGGCTCTGGCGGCTCGGCCAGGGTAACCTCAGGCAGCTCAACCGCGCTGGCCCGCCCTTTTGAGACGGGCTTGCGCTTCCCCCGCTCCGGGTAGACGGTCGGATCGCCGTACAGGACGAAGCTGATAAGGGTCTTGTGATCTTCAGTATCGAGATAGCCCTGGCGGTACTGCATCTCGTGGACAAACCGCCGCTTAGCCTCGCGGAGTGCGTCGCCCTGGCTGTAACCGGACGACAGGCGTTCCCAGAAGTGTCTGGCGAGCAGGTCCGCGCCGACGAGCGACTTACTCACCCCCCCGTAAGCGACGGCGGTTGCGCCGACGAACCCCAGCGTGCCACACTCCAAAAAGCGCAGCGCCAGCGACTCCTTTGCAGATTTGCCCACGACGCCAGCCCCGTAACAGGCCGCCGAGAAGACCACGCGCGGCGCTCGGCCACTGTTCACCACATCTTCGGGACGAAGGGCGACCGGGAAATCCGGGTATACGGACTCCATCGGGTCGCGCTGGCCGTACCAGCAAGGCGCGTTTTCCAGGCCGTGCAGGTTGAAATACCCGTAGCTGGCCGGACCGAGTCCGTCAGGCCGCCAATGCGAAGCAGTGATGGGCGGCGAGGCGTGCAGTGAGTCGGAAGCGCCGATCACCGAGTAGACTTCCTCGGCGGCGTTGCGCCACACGCTCGCGGTGTAGCCGAGGTTCGGCGCGGGGGCGGGCGTGCGCCCCATCAGCCGGCGCAGGAGCGCGCGCCAGCGCGCCAACAGGGTCCTCGGCGGGCGGTTCTTGTGCGCGCGGATGGCGTTCTGGATGGCGAAGGTCAGTTCCTCCAGGTCGCTTTGGGGGAAGCGCCCCACTGCCCGCCTCCCGACGAGCGCCTTGTCCCCCACCTCCGGCGCGACGACGGCGTAAGGCGCGTCGGTGAGGATGTGCGGGTCGCTGTCTTCGACCGGGTTGGGCAGGCGGTGGAACGGGATCACCTCGTCGTCGCCGACGATCAGGACGGACGCGATGATGGCTTTGTCGTCTCTAAGCCTGGCGTCAATGGCGGCGAGAGTTTTGGCAACGGCCTCCGGCGTGACCTCCTCGACCGGAGCGAGATCGTATCCTTTCAGCGAGTCGGCCTGATCGATGTAGATGACCTCGCTCATGACGCCGGTGTCGGCCTCGGTGGCGCGCGCCAGGCGGCGCAGCAACTTGTCAAGCTGTGCGGCGGCTTCCCCCCCAAAGCGGGTGATCAGGCTCCCGTAATGGCTGAGGATGATGTGTACTTCGGCGGCGACCTCGTTGGCAGGAAGACTCTTTGCTCCCGTGACGTGCGCCGCGATGTCGGCCAGTTCGCTTTGCAGCGCTTCAAGGGCGATGCGCCCCGCTTCGGAAGGCGTCGCCTCTTTGGGTGTTTCGTCTGATGGCTCAGGGGTAGGCGCCTCCGTCGGTTCTTGCGCCGTCCCTGAAGGTTGCGCCCCGTGCCTGTGGGTGAGCAAACGGCGGCTGGAGGCCCTGGGCGGCGCGTCGCTGCCTTTCGGCTGGAGCGCGAGCGCGCGCAGGCGAGGCCGGACCTCCGCCACTGGCTCTGCCTCCGGCGTTTCCTCTGGTTGGGCGTCCACAGCAGTGCCCGCGCCGAGCCGGTCGCGCCCCAGCACGGCGGCGACCTCCACCGGCAGCGGGCCGGGGAATTCAACCGGCGCAGGTTCAGGCCACAGGTGCCGGTAGGGATGCCCCGCCCCCCAGAGGCGGCAGGGAACCTGGCCGGCGGGGTCGCGCGCGACGGCGTCATGCAGCAGCGTCATGCCCTGATCATGCTGGCCGTCGCGCATCAGCACCGCGCCGAGCAACAGGTCCGGCAGCACCGCGCCCGGCCACCGGCTGCGCGCCTGCGCCGCGATGACGCGCAACTCCGCCCAACGGGCGGCACGCCAGGCCGATTCCAGCAGGGCCAGCCAGGGAGCTGGATGATCGGCCATGCCGTCGCCTTCGCGCGCGTCGAGTAACACATGCAACGCCTGGAACGCGGTTTGCGCGTCCCCGACCTCCAACGCGCGGCGTGCGCGCAAGGCCGGATATAGCCACGCCGGCCATTGCGTCAACTCACCTTGCGCCTGCGGGTCGTCCGGGCGCACGGCGAGCGCGGCGGCCATCGCTGCTTCTGCCTCTTTGCGGCGGCCCTGATCCAGAAGCAGCCGACCGAGCAGCGCCTGTGCGTCGCCGTCCTGCGCGTCGGCGGCGACCACCCGCCGAAGCAGGTTGATGGCCTCGACGGACCGCTCGTGCGCAATAGCCCGCGCCATGCCCCGGAGCGCGGCCAGGTCATTGGGCCAGGCGTCGAGGAGAATCTGAGCTGTGTCGCGGGCGTAGTCAGGTCGCTGTGCGATCAGCGCTGCATCGACGACATTGAGCAGTTCTTCTCGCTTCACAGAAGCACCTCTTGGCTGATGAGCATCGTCAGCCGAAGAGGTAGCAAGAATAGTGCCAGTGTGGGCGGCGCAGTGCTGGAAGCGCGAAACGGGTTACTTGTCGGCGGGGGTGATGGTATAATGCAAACAATACGGATTGCGAGGTGGAGCGATGGCGCTGGTTCAGGAACAGCGATTGGTCAGCGAGGCACACCTGACCGCCCTCGGTGAAGACTTCATCGCGGAGGTGGTCAACGGGGAGGTGGTGGAGACGTCGCCTGCCGGCGCGAGGCACGGGAAAACGTCGCTGCGTGTTGGAGTGCTGCTTTCCAACTATGTCTACGATCAAGGACTCGGTGAGGTTTTTTCCGACCAGACCAGTTATGTCCTCGAAGGCGCACAGGGAGACATCCGCCTGATGCGCGTGCCGGACGTGTCTTTCATTGCGAAGGGAAACCTGCCTGAAGGCGGCGTCCCGGAGGGCTTCTTTTACCAGGCCCCCGATTTAGCCGTCGAGATCGTTTCGCCGGGCGACACGGCCACCGACGTGATTCGCCGCGTCACCGACTACCTGCGCGCGGGAACTAAAGCGGTTTGGGTGGTCTACCCAGAGACGCGACAGGTCGCCGTGCATACCGGAAGCGGCGCAACGATCTTGAGCCAGGGCCAGGCGCTTGAGGGCGGCGCGGCGCTGCCGGGCTTCTCGGCCCCGGTCTCGGCGCTGTTCGAATAAGCCCGTGCGACAAGAAGCTCCCCGCAAGTTCCGTACTCGCGGGGAGCTTTTTCTGCTCTACACGCGCTTCCTGCTACACGGACGGCTTCACCGCGCCGACCCGGACGCTGGAGACTTTGGGCGCACGAACAGGACCCACCGGCTTTCCGGCGGCTGCGCCCTGGTCAGGCCCGGTGACGTCCATTCGCTCCAGCACTGCGACTTCCTGGAAGCCGACGGCCCGCATGATGTCCAGGTATTCAGCCTCCGCGATAGCGCCGGCCACACACGCGGCCCAGGCGGTGAGGTCGTTCTTGACCGACTGGGAGAGATTCTCGGCCACAACGTCCGAGACCATCAGCCGGCCGCCGGGCTTGAGCACGCGGAACGCCTCGCGGAAGACTCTCTCTTTGTCGGGCGAGAGGTTAATCACGCAGTTGGAGATGATCCAGTCTACGCTCGCGTCCTCAACCGGCATATCTTCCATCTCGCCCAGGCGGAACTCTGCAATGTCCGCGACGCCGGCGCGCTGCGCGTTGGCGCGCGCCCGTTCGATCATCTCCGGGGTCATGTCCAGGCCAATCACCTTGCCGCGCGCCCCCACCCGTTGTGCAGTGAGGATCACGTCCATCCCCGCGCCCGATCCGAGGTCGAGCACCACGTCGCCCTCGCGGATGCCGGCCAGGGCCAGCGGGTTGCCGCAACCGAATGACGTCGCCGCTACGCCTGCGGGTAACGCGGCCAGGTCCTTCTCTGTGTAACCAAGCACGTTTAGCATCGTGTTCGAGGCGGACTCGCCGCCGCAGCACGACGAAGCCGTTGCGGAACCGCAACATGAAGCCTCGCTTTGAATCTGCTCCGTGTAGTGCTTTCGCACCGCGGCTTTGATCTGTTCGTCTGAGAGCGCTGCCATTGATCCTTCCTCCATAAGAGTTAGTCAGGGATTGCGTTATTCAACTTCGTCAACAACCGGCTGAGTTGGCGGATTTCAGCCGCGGTGATGCCTCCGCAGCAACCTTCGAAGATGCCTTCCAGATCGGGCGTCGCGTTTGCGAGCGCTCTGCCCTTGTCGCTCAGCATGACCAACAGGCTCCTTCGGTCGCCGGGATTCGCCGCGCGCGCGACCAGGCCGTTCTTTTCCATGGTGTCGATGATGCCGGTGATGGTTGACCGCGAGCAGCAGCAGGCGGTCGCCAACTCGTTTAATGGTCGCCCATCTTTTTCGCACAACATGCCCAGAATGGAATACTGCGACGGCGTCAGGTCGGCGTTTTGGATCGTATGCCTTTTGAGTCGCTTCAGCTTCTTCGCCGCCACGTCGATCAGCTCGGCGGCTTCGGCGAACGAACCGGCTTCAAAGGTCACGTTGGGCACACATCCGGTTTGCCGATCCATGTAGTGCGTTTCCTGAGCATCGTTCTTCATGGCCCTCCTCTCGGTGCAACGCATGATGTTCGGTTCCAAATAGTTCGTATCCTAATTATACTGATCCGTACAAAAATGTCAAGGCCTGACGCCTGGCAAGGCCCAAAAGGCGTTCCAGTATAGACGCCGCTGCGCCAGGGTGTTATGCAGTTTCGAGCGACCGGTTTCTAACCGTAGAGGGTCGCCAGGCGGCGCGCTTCGTCGGCGATTGCCTCCCGTAAAGCGGGCGGCGACAAGACCTGCACCTCTGCGCCCCAACTGAGCAGCCAGGTGCGGACTTCTTGCAAGTCGCTTATATACAGCGTAAGGCGGCACGCGCCGCTATCCAGTTCTTCTATCGTCTGCGAGGGATGCCAGAGGCGCGCCTTGATAAAAGACGCTACCGCCGGGGTGAATTCGAGCACAACTTCGATCAGCGCATTGTCCCGCGCCGCTTGCCGCAATTGGGAGAGAGGGTCTTCCGGGTCAAAACCGGAGGGGCGAGCGTATCGTTCATTCAGCGGTTGCGCGCGCTCTACCCACTCAAGCCTGAAGGCATATTCCTTTCCCGTCGCTGCATCGGAGCCGATGATATACACGCCGCCGATCCCGGTTGGGGTCAGGGAGTGGACGGAAACATCGTAGCGACGCCCTTGATACCACAGGCGCACCTGCCGCAGGTCGGCCCACGCTTTGATGATTACCTTCAGTGCGCCCGAATCGTCCTCTTCGGCGGCGCAAGCGCGCACCGCGTTGGCGCTGCTCTCGACCAGGGTTGCCGCCGGCTCCGGGAACGCCACCGCCAGGCGCGTCAGCGACGCGGCGAGGATCGCGCCATATGCGCCGATCTGAGACGCGAACATGTGCGCGGCCAGGAATAACATCAGCGCTTCGTAGATGTTCAGGCGCACGCTCGCCAGATACTCGTCACGCGCGACGCCGAAGCGCCCCGCTTCCTGCCAGATGGGCACACCGCTCCGGCTCAGGGTCTCCATATCGCGGTAGATGGTGCGGCGATCCACTCCCAACGTGTGGGCGATCTCCACCACACGCATCCCCTCAGCGCTGCCGAAAAGCAGGCGCTCAATACGGCTAAATCGCTCGGTGCGGCTGATGAGTCGGTCACTCATTCCCCCTCCTCTGTCGAGTGTGGTTAAACCGCGCGTGCGCTCCCCAGGAATTTTCAGGGGTAGTTGATCTAGCTACCGGACATCGGACAGTTGTTCTATGGTTTTACCTCACCCCGGCTTCGCCGGACTATAGCCCCCGTCCCCCTC
>DAOTXU010000264.1:0-9513 GCA_034435135.1 Anaerolineae bacterium
AAGATAGAACACTTGTACATAATGACGATCATCAATGAAGTGATTCAAGCTTTTGAGCCAACGACCGCGGTGTGTGTGGTGCTTGTCGTGTTGGCGGACACCTCACCCCCCGTCCCCCTCTCCACAAGCGGAGAGGGGTTGTCGAGCCGCTGGCGAGAAAGGGGTGAGGTAGAGAAAGGCCTTAGCACGGCCAGCTATTGACGTAAGTTTGAATCAGTTCAATATCATCTTATGTTGAGGGAGGTCACCTCATGGCTGAACAAGAGACGCAACCGGCGCAGGAGTGGCACAAGAAGTTTGCAGTCGATTTGTTCAACTTCACCTGGAGCCTTCTGGACAAGCCAGACCGAACTCCAGAGGACGACGACCTGATGCTGCACGCCGCGCACGCTTCCCGCTATCATTGGAGCCGGATTGGGACCCCCGTCCACTTCGCACGCGGGGAGTGGCAGATTTCGCGCGTGTACGCGGTGCTCAAGCGTGCCGAGCCGGCCATCTACCACGCGCAGCGATGCCTCCAAATCTGCCAGGCGAACGGCATCGGCGACTTCGATCTTGCATTTGCATACGAGGCGCTGGCAAGGGCGTATGCGCTCGCCGGAAGCAAGGATGAAAGTGCGCGCTACCTCGCGCTGGCGAAGGCCGCCGGTGAGCAGATCGCCGAAGAGGACGACCGAAGCCTGCTCTTCAGCGACCTTGCAACCATTTGACGGGGTTCACGGTAGAATGGGCGCGGACAGGGAGTTGAGCTACCCGTCCACAGATGAATCTGTTCACCAATAGCTCCCAGGGAGCTTCAAGCTCCCTGGGAGCTACCAGGCAAGGTTTTCAGAGCAAAGCAACAGGTGAACAAATACCTACAGGATGCCGATCGGGGAAAAGTTATAACGAAGGTCACACCATGCACGACGAACCCCGCCCCACCGCCGCCGACGCCTTGTTAGGGAACCTGCCGCCGGAGTGGCCTCACGACGCGCTGCCGGAGATTCGCACGGCGCTGACGCGCAAGGTCTTTGTGCTGGATGACGACCCGACCGGCACCCAGACTGTGCACGGTATCCCGGTCTATACGACCTGGACCGTCGAAGCGCTGAGCCGGGCGCTGCGCGAGGAGACGCCCTGCGTCTACGTGCTGACCAACTCGCGCAGCCTGCCTGAAGCGGGGGCGGTCGCGCTTGCGCAGGAGATTGGCGCGCATCTGCGCGCGGCGAGCCAGGCGACAGGCGTGGACTTCGCAGTCGTCAGCCGGTCCGACTCGACGCTGCGCGGGCACTACCCTGCCGAGACGGACGCGCTCGCGGAGGCGGTCGGCGTCCCAGTGGATGCGACATTGATTGTCCCCTTCTTTCGGGAGGGGGAGCGCTACACCATCGACGATGTGCACTGGGTGCGCGCCGGCGATGTGATGACCCCGGCGGCGCAAACCGAGTTCGCGCGCGATCCTGCGTTCGGCTACCGGCATAGCAACCTGCGCGCCTGGGTCGAAGAGAAGACAAAGGGGCGCATCCGGGCGGCGGACGTGGCGAGTGTCAGCCTGGACGACGTGCGCCGGGGCGGGCCGGAGCGCGTCTATGTACGGCTGCGTGAGCTGTCCGGCGGGCGGGTGGCCGTGGTGAACGCCGCCAGTTACCGCGACATGGAGGTCTTCGTGCTGGGGCTGCTGCGCGCCGAGGGGGAAGGCAAGCGCTTCCTGTACCGCACGGCGGCGTCGTTTGTGCGCACCCGCGCCGGACTGAGCGAGCGCGCGCTCCTCAGCGCGGACGAGATGGGCGCGACGGGCGGCGCGGGGTTGGTGATCGTGGGGTCATTTGTCTCTCGAACCACGCGCCAGCTTGAACGCCTCCTGACCGAGCCGGGCGTGGTCGGCGTGGCGCTCAAAATCGACGCCCTGCTGTCGGAGAGGCACGGGCGTGAAATCTGGCGCGTGCTCTACAGGGTAGAGGACGCGCTGGGGAGCGGCCTGACGCCGGTGGTGTTCACCAGCCGGGAGCGGCTGGCGCTCAGCGGCGAGGCCGCGCTTAGCGCCGGGCAGCGCATCTCGGCGGCGTTGGTGGAGATCGTCCAGCAGATCAAGACGCGCCCGGCGTTCGTCATCAGCAAGGGCGGCATCACCTCCAGCGATGTCGCCACGCGGGGCCTGGGCGTCCGCCGGGCGATGGTGCTGGGGCAGATCGCGCCCGGCGTCCCGGTATGGCGGCTGGGCGAGGAGGCCCAGTGGCCGGGGATGCCGCTGATTGTCTTCCCCGGCAACGTCGGCGACGATGAGACGGTGGCCGAATGCGTGCGCCGTCTGAAGCGCGCCGACGGCTGATCCCGTTGGGTGTCTGACGCAGCAGCGCCCCTATGACGCCACCGTTTGACCCCTATCACCTCACACCGTCGGCTTCACTCAACCGTGTGCGCATCGTGGACCTGCCCGGCCTCGACATCGACCCGGAGGTCAGCGGCAAGACAGGCTACGAACTGCTCTCGGCGCAGTTCTTGACCGGGCAGATCCGGCAGTATGTCGAGCAGCTCAAACTGCCCCCTGAGCTGCTGTCCGGGGACGAGCGCAGGATTCCTGTGCTGTTCAATCAATGTCTTGTCTCGGGTGACGCCAGCGTGCGCGCCGCCGCCGACGCGATTGCGCGGCGCTTGGGGCGCAACCTGGCTTATTTGCTTCTCACGCTCAAGCGGGGCGATCCGGCGAACCGCGCCGCGCGCCCCGACTGGGACGACACTTACTGGGCGCACTGGACAAACGTTCGGCGGGTGTGGCTCGGCGGCGGGCTGGTGAGCGGCAATCTGGGCCGGCAAATCGGCGTGCACATCGCGGGCGTCTTCGCCGGGGCAGGGATGCCGCCCTACGCGCTGGCGTTCGACCGGCATGGGGCCGCCCTGCCGATGGTCGGCGCGGCGCGGTACGTCCCGCCCGGCCCTGATGCGGCGTTGGTTCTGGACTTTGGGGGCAGCTTCGTCAAACGGGCGTGCGCGGGTTACGAGGCCGGGGCGTTCACGCAGTTGCGGCTGCTCCCACACCTGCGCGCGGTGCGCCTGGAGGATGAGCATCGCAACGCCGACCCGCCTGACCAGGCGCGCGGGCTGTTGGCATTCATGGCGTCGGCGATTGCAGACACGTGGGAGCAGGTCTGCGCGGCAGGCGTGTCGCTGGCGCGGACGATCCCGGTGAGCCTGGCGTCTTACATCGCCGAGGGGCAGCCGGCTGATCGGCAAGGTGGCGCATACACGGCGCTGCGCCTGATAACCGACAACGCACAGCGGTCGCTCTCGGAGGCGGTGAGCGCGCGGCTAGGCGTCGGGGTTCAGGTCTTGCTGTTGCACGATGGGACTGCCGCCGCCAGCGCCAAGACCGGCGAGCAAAACGCCGCCGTCATTTTGCTCGGCACGGCGATGGGCGTGGGCTTCCCGCCGCCGGGGGAAGGTCTGTGTCCAATCGCCCCAGAAGTGCGAATATCGGATTTTACGCCTGATTCCGTGTAAGCGGCCCAATCAACCGAAACTGTCGAGGGCGACATTTCCCGCAAACACCCACCGCGCCGGGCCGGTCATGAACACGGGGTGTTCGGGGTCGCCGTCCCATTCCACCAGAAGGTCGCCGCCGGCAAGATGAACCGTGACCGTGTGGCCGTGCATCCGGTTGAGCACACCGGCTACCACACTCGCGCACGCGCCGGTGCCGCACGCGGCGGTCTCGCCGCAGCCGCGCTCCCAGACGCGCATCTGAATCTCCGAGTCCGAAAGCACACGGATAAACTCGACGTTCGTCCGGTTGGGGAAGAACGGATGTCGCTCGATCTTCGGGCCGTAGCCCAGCACCAGCGCGTCGGTCAATTCGTTGGCGTAGATGACCGCGTGCGGGTTGCCCATTGATACCGCCGTGACCGCGAAAGTCCGGTCATCGACGGCGATGCTTTCCATAATTGCGCGCCTGCTCGGCTTCGTCGTGGGAATCTTCGCCGCGTCCAGGATCGGGCGTCCCATATCGACGCGCACCCGGTCGCCTGTGCGCCACGTCCGGCGCAGCCCGGCGCGTGTCTCTACAGCGAGCGCGGTCTTGTCGGTAAGCCCTGCCTGATGGACGTACACCGCCAGGCAGCGGATGCCGTTGCCGCACATTTCGGCCTCGCTGCCGTCGGCGTTGAGGGTGCGCATCTGGAAGTCGGCGTCTTGCGCTGTCGGCGGCAACACAAGGATGATGCTATCCGCGCCGACGCCGCGCTTGCGGTCGCAAAGCAGCGGCGCTTTCCGCATCAACGTGGGGATGTCGGCGATCTCGTGGATCATGATGAAGTCGTTGCTCAGCCCTTCGAGCTTGGCGAATCGCATGGTATGACGCTCCGTGTGTAGAAAAGAGCACGGCGCGCCCCACCGGGTGCGCCGCGCCCTCGTCGCGGACAGACCTCCTCCTCAGGTCGGTTTCAGAAGTGCTGGCTACTTCGCGCGGATCTCCCGGCCGGCGAAGGGCAGGCCAAACAGCGGCGCGATCACGCACACGTCGAAAATGCCCGCGAGCAGCGGGATCAGCCCAATGATGACGAGGATGACCCTGGGCGCGGTATCCAGGGTCGCCAGCAGGGCGATAGCGATAATCACAATGCCAGCGACGATGCGAAGAATGCGACCGTTTGTGCTTGCGAGGAACTTTGCGAGCGCCATTTCTGCACCTCCTCAGCGCTGCATAGAGGCACAATATGATTGTACAACGGTTATGTCTGAATTGTGATCTTGCGTCTCAGTATTTATGATACTTTATAGTTGCTTATCTTCTTCATTAATCAACGCGGTCAGCGCAGCGGCTTCGCGGCGCAGGCTGCGTGCGCGCCAGGCCAGGCTGCCGACAAAGATCATGCCGACGCCGAAGATGATGGCGTACCCCAGGATCAGCAGCTCGACCGTGTTGGGCGTGACGCGGATGTCCACCTGGTCGGTCGAAGTCTCGCCGGCGGCGCTCCGCGCGGCGAGTTCGACGGTCCACAGGCCGGTGCGCTCGGTCGTGAAGTCGCCGGGGATGGTGAGGGCGCATTCCCCGCCGAGTTCGCGCCCCGCATCTTCGTCGCTAAAGCGCGCGACCGGCGTGACGATGGTCCACGTGCAACCGGCAAGCTCCCCATTGGCAGCAGACGCCTTCAGTTCGATAGAATCGCCGGCCATCACAGCCAGGTTGGGGCCGGCATTGGCCTGAAAGCCCTCGCCCCGTGCAGTGGGGAGACCGGCGTCTTCCTCAGCGGAGTCGTTCCCGGAGCAGGCGGCAAGCGCGAGAGCGAGCAGAAGGAAAATGGCGAGGAATATCGTTGGTCGGCTGGCCTTATGCATAGATGGCGCTTTTCTCAGCGTGACAGGACCTTCATCTTCAACGCGGCGACCCGCTCGGCGAAATTCTCCAGGCGCACGCGGTACCACAGCAGCGTGAAGTAGAGCACCACGAAGCTGAAGCCAGTGAACATCAGCGTCATGCTCATCGGGCGGGTCATGGCGAAGGTGCCCGTACCTTCGCCGCTTTCAGAGCCGGGGCCGATGACGGTCGGGTGCGGGTTCGTGATCGACGTGAGGATACGCGGCACTACAAAGGTGCCGATGACGCTCAAGAAGGCGACGATGCCGTACACCGCGCTAAAGCGTGCGCGGCGGTCGGGGTCTTCGATGCTGCGGCGGAGCATCAGGTAGGCGGCATAGATCAGCCACATAATCGTGACCATCGTCAGGCGCGGGTCCCAGGCCCAGAGCGCGTTCCAGGCAAGCGAGGCCCAAACCGGGCCGGAGAGGATGGTGATGGCGCTGAACGCCAGGCCGATCTCGACCGACCCCGCGCCGATGGCGTCCCACTGGCGCGCGCGGCTGCGCAGGTAGGCGACGCCGGCGACGACCGTGCCGAGAAAGGCGGCGGTCGCGCCCATGAACGCGCCCAGGTGAAAGTAGAACACGCGCTGCACCTGGCCCATCGACGCTTCCATGGGCGCGTACAGGAAGGCGAGGCCCAGCGATGCGATGATCAGCGCCAGGCTGACGAGAGTCAGTATGATAAGTCCACGCGGAGTGGGGGCGGTCGTATCCATGCGAGACCTCTACACCACATATTACCTATCCCGAATATCTAGATTTTAGCCAAGATGGTGCCATTCTCGCATGGGATTTTGCCCCATTTTTGTCTCATGCAGCCTCGTGCGTGACCGCTTGCGATCCCCTAAATGACGGCCCTTCGGATCGCCGAGTCCAACGCGCGGCGATGCGTTTTCGCCGCCTCGTGTCGGCGCGCCGCCCACGATCTTTCTCATGAATTTCCAAGAATTTTCCAACGCTCTCTTGTGTAGTTCTTACGTTTTTTGATTATACATAACAGTTGGCAAACAGTGATAAACCTGCACAACCGACGCATTATGAGGAGGTGAACGATGCGTACCGTTAGCTCACTTGCACGGCTTGTCTTCCTGGTGCTGGCTTCACTGCTTGTGATTGGCTCGCCCGGGCCAGCATGGGCGCAGGACGAACAGCCGGGGAGCGGCCTGCCCGCGCTGATGGTTTTTACTGACTTTCCAGCTCAGGTGATCGGCATCGGTGAGGCTGTCACGCTGAAGCTCAACGTGCGCAGCGGAGCCGGTGCGCAAATCGTCGCCCTGGAGGTCCAAGACGTTCCCGAAAACTGGGATGTAACCCTGCGGGGCAGCGGGCGGATCGTCCGATCGGTTTTTGTCAGACCCGACGCCGAGGTGTCCGTGGACCTCAGGATTGAACCGCCTGCGGACGTTCAAGCCGGCGCTTACCGTTTCAAGATCGTCGCGCGCGGCGCAGATGCCGAGTCGGAACTGCCGGTCGAACTGGTTGTCCAGGAGAAAGTGCCGCCGAGCCTGGCCTTCGAGGTTGAGCTGCCGACGTTGCGCGGGAAACCGACTTCCACCTTCCGCTACAACGTCACGCTGAAAAACGAGGGCGACGAGGACTTGGTGGTCAACCTGCTCGCCGAAGCGCCGCCGTTCTTCCTCGTGACGTTCAAGTTGAGTGGGCAAGAAGTGACGAGCCTCCCGCTTGGGGCCAACGAGTCGAAGCGGCTGAGCGTCGAGGCCGACGTCATCCCCAGCCTCATCCCCGCCGACACCTATCCTATTGTCATCCACGCCCAGGGCGGCAGCGCGCAAACCAGCGCAGCCCTGGCTGCGGAGGTGGTGGGCGAGTCATCGCTGACGCTGACCACGTCAGACGAGCGACTCTCCGGCGATGCGGAGATCGGATCAGAGACGATCCTGAGGCTGGTGATCCAGAATACCGGCTCCGCCCCCGCGCGCGCGGTCAAGATGAGCGCGTCCCCGCCGAGCGGCTGGACGGTTCAATTCGCGCCGGAGCAGATTGAGGAGATCGGGCCGGCGCAACAGGCGGAGGTCACCGTTAAGATGAAACCCGCCGACAAAGCCATTGCCGGCGACTATATGGTGACGTTCCGGGCGCAACCCGAAGACGGTTCGAATAAATCGGTGGAATATCGCGTCACGGTGCGCACCTCGACGCTGTGGGGCGTCGCGGGGATTGTCCTGATCGCCGTGGCGGTTGGCGTGGTCGGCCTGGCGGTGATGCGCTTCGGTCGCCGATGAGCGCCAGGGAGGCGGTCTTATGGGCGAACTGGTCATCGAGACAAAGAACTTGACCAAACGCTATGGCAAGTTTGTCGCGGTAGACTCGCTCAACCTGACAGCGGAGAAAGGCGAGATCTTCGGGCTGCTGGGGCCGAACGGCTCCGGCAAGACCACGACCATCCTGATGCTGCTGGGGCTGACCGAGCCGTCCGCCGGGCAGGTCCGCGTCTTGGGGTTTGACCCGGTGCGCCAGCCGCTCAGCGTCAAGGGGCGGGTCGGCTATCTGCCGGACCAGGTGGGGTTCTACGATGGGTCGACGGCGCGCGAAAACTTGACCTACATCGCCAAGCTGAACCGCTTGCCGCGCCAGGAGGCCTCCCGCCGTATTGAAAGCGCCATTGAGCAAATGGGCTTGAGCGAGGTCATCGATCACCGGGTGGGGACGTTCTCGCGTGGGATGCGCCAGCGACTGGGAGTGGCCGAGCTACTGCTCAAACGCCCTCAGATCATCATCATGGACGAGCCGACGTTAGGCCTCGACCCGGAGGCGGCGCGGATGTTCTTACAGACCATCCGTGACCTGAAACAGGAGGGGATCACCATCCTGCTCGCCTCACATCTGCTCCCCCAGGTCCAGGAAGTGTGCGACCGCGTCAGCCTGTTCTATCGAGGCCGGGTCGTGCTGGAGGGCACCGTGAACGATCTGGCGCAGCGCGTGCTTGGCGGCGCATACCGCGTCAGACTCCAGGCGGAGAGCGCGGGGCAAGTCGTGGAGGAAGCGCTCCGATCCCTGCCCGGCGTGGTCAACGTCCAGCGCAACGGGTCGGATCGCTTTGTGCTGGAGGCGACCATGGACCTGCGCGCGGAAGCCGCCGACGCCGTCGTCAACGCGGGCGGCAAGCTCAAAGCGCTGGACATCGAAGCTCCCAGCCTGGATGAAATCTACGCGCAGTACTTCGCACAGTACGCTAAGGAGGTGGAGCATGGCGCAGCCGCTTGAACCAACCCGCCCACGCCGCGCGCGCGAAGGCTCGCCCTGGACCGGCCTCTGGGTGGTGGTGGCGAAGGATATGGCCGACCATCTCACCAGCGCGCGGATGCGCATCCTGGAACTGCTGATCCTGGTGACCGCCGGGGGCACGGTCTATGCGGCGCTGCAAAACATCCGGCAGACGACGGGCAAAGACCCCTTCGTCTACCTGAAGCTCTTCACGACCGCGCAGGAACCCCTGCCGGCACTGGTCGGTTTCCTGGGTTTTCTGGTCCCCCTGGTCGCCATCGCCCTCGGCTTCGACGCCGTCAACGGCGAATTCAACCAGCGCACCTTCTCGCGCGTGCTCGCGCAGCCCATCTACCGCGACGCCTTGCTCCTGGGCAAGTTCCTGGCCGGGCTGCTCACGATTGCTCTCGTGCTGGCGGCCATCTGGCTGCTCATCATCGGCCTGGGCGTCGTGGGGCTGGGCGTGCCGCCTGCCAGCGAGGAAGTGGCGCGCCTGCTGCTGTTCCTGTTGGTGACGATCTTCTACGGCGGCGTCTGGCTGGCGCTGGCGCTGGTGTTCTCCACGCTCTTCCGCCAGCCGGCCACTGCCGCGCTGGGGGCGATTGCGGTCTGGCTCTTCTTCATCATCTTCTGGAGCATCGTGGCGCGCCTGGCCGCGCAGACGCTTCAGCCGATACAGGTCGGGACCGCCGTGGAGGTTCTGGCGCAGGCGCAGTTACAGGACACCCTCTCGCGCCTGTCGCCGAACACGCTCTACGTAGAGGCCACTATCGGGCTGCTCAACCCGGCCACGCGCGCCTTTGGGTTGGTGCTCCCTTCGCAACTGCAAGGCATGATCCTGGGCGCGCCGCTGCCGCTGGCCGAGAGCGTCATGCTGATCTGGCCGCACCTGACCGGGCTGATCGCCGCCGCGATTCTGCTCTTCGCGCTGACTTACGTGCTCTTCCAGCG
>DAOTXU010000265.1:0-16949 GCA_034435135.1 Anaerolineae bacterium
GGACAGGGGGCTTAAGCCCCCTGTCCGGGACTTTTCGGAAGGAACGATTACCCGATTGATTTGTTAACGGGCAAAAGCCTCCTATCCGGAGTTTCTAGACAGAGTCTATGCGACCAAAATGCGGCCACAGCCTGCGCAGTTCACCAGCCCATCGCCGCGCCGGACCTGTTGCACGGCGGCGGTGGTCTGTGTCACGCCGCAGCGACTGCAACTCCCGTCCGTCTTGAGCACGGCGACCGGCTGGCCGTGCATCCGCGCCCAGAGCGATTGGTAGGCGGACCGGCTCTCGGCGTCGAGCGCATCCCAGGCCGCCGCGCGCCTGGCCGTGAACGTCTCCAGCTCGGCCTCCAAAGCGTGCCTCTCCGACTTCAGCGCCTCCTGGTCGGCGGCCCAGCGCTCCTTGACTTTCTTCAGGTGCGTCTCCGCCTTTTTGCGCGCCTCGGTCCGCTCTTCGACGGCGATCATCACTTCGAGCAGTTGATCTTCCAGCGCGGCGTGGCGGCGCTTGAGCGAGGCCACCTCCTCTTGCATATCCTGTAGTTCTTTGGGGTTGTTCACCGCGCCGCTGTAGAGGCGGTTTTCGGCGTTTCTCGTCTTGGTTTCGAGGGTTTTGATTTCCAGGTCGAGGTTGGTGAGGCGCGTCTGCCAGGGGGTGAGTTCGGCTTCGATCTGGGAGAGATGAGTCAGGGCTTTCTGGATGGGGCTGTCGTTTCCCAGCGCGGCGTTCACTTCGTTCAGGCGCGTCTGCTTCGCGCCGATTTCCTGGTCGAGGGATTGTAAATCGTATAGCGCATTGGCCTTGCCCATGATTCTCCCCCGATTCCCCAATTCATCCTTTAGGATTATACTACAGCAAAATCTATCGCAACAGCAGGGGGCCGATGTCGCAGGGCTTTCCGGTTCTTATGTGGTGTGGGTCAACCTCACCTCTAAATCCCCTCTCTGTAAATGAGAGGGGACTTTCCAGACCTTTGCTCCCCCCACTCCGTTTACGGAGAGGGGGTGAGGTAAAATGAGAAATGGAAAGCCCTACCGATGTCGATGTTGCGTAGTGTTGTCAAGCCGCCTATCCTGGTAGTTTCCCGGAAGCTGCCGCCCCCTCCATTCCGAACGACATCCGCAGAGGGGACTGATGTTGCGTAACTATGTCAGGCCGCATGTCACGCCCGAAGAATGGCGCTGGGTCATCCTGGTCAGCTGGGTGCTCGTCACCCTGACGCTGGCGCCGCTTGCCGGAGCGCTTGCCAGCAACGCCGAGTCGCCTGAAGTGCAGTTTATGGGGTTGCTCGGCAACCCGCAGGATGGGTTGACGTATCTGGCGAAGATGGAACAGGGACGTCGGGGCGAATGGTTGTTCCGCCTGACCAACACCCCAGAGCCGCACGATGGGGCGGCGGTTTATCTGTTTTATCTCTTTCTCGGCCATCTTGCCCGGCTCACCGGCCTGCCATCGTTGATTGTGTTTCACGTGGCGAGAGTGCTAGCCGGCCTGTTCATGTACTTCGCCCTGTATCAGTTTGGAGCCTCGGTATGGAGCCGGTTGCGCCCGCGGCGATTATTCTTCGGACTGACGGCGGTCGGCTCCGGCCTGGGTTGGCTGGTCATCATGCTGGATCCGAACGCGCTTGATCCAGCCACCAACCGGCTACTGCCTGACTTGAACATCCCCGAAGCTTACCCGCTCTACGCCGTGTACGCCAACCCGCACTTCCCGTTCGCCATCGGCCTGCTGGCGGTGATTGGCTCCATCTACATCGAAGTGTTCCGGCCCGGCAATCACGAAGAGCCGACGTTCTACAACCAGGGTTTGTTCCTGGTTCTGGCAAGCCTTCTCCTGGTGGTGACGTTGCCACAAGCGCTGGTGCCCATCGCCGTGACTCTGGGTGTGTACCTGATCGCGCGCCTGATCCGCACCCGCCGCGCGCCCCTCTATGAGGGGTCCTGGACCGTGCCGGTATGGTTCACAGCTGCGCCTTTTTTGGTCTACTACCTTGCCCTCACGCAGGTCAACCCGGCGATCAATGCCTGGAACGTGCAAAACGTCACGCCTTCGCCGCCGCTGCAATATTACCTGGCCGGTTTTGGCCCGCTGCTGCTGATTGCGCTGCCGGGGCTGGGGCGCGCCTTGCGCCGCTTCGAGCCGGACGGCGACCAAATCATGCTCATCTGGCTGGCGGTCAACGGCGTCTTGCTCTATCTGCCCACAAACTATCAGCGCCGCCTGAGCGTCGGCCTGGTCATCCCGCTCGTTTATTTCGCGGTGCGCGGGCTGGAGGACTACTGGAGCAACGTGGTACCGGCAGGTCTGCAACGCCTGGCACTGATCGCTATGTTCGTCATCATCATTCCCAGCAACATCCTGGCGATGGGAGTGCCCCTGGTTGGCGCCATGCTCAACAGGGACGCCGGTCTAGAAACCAAGCTGCTACTCGAAACCGACTACACCAACTTGTTGGGGTGGCTCCGTGTTGCCGCGCCGTTGGAGACCGACGGACGCCCAACCGTGATCCTTGCCTCACCGGACATCAGTATGTTCATCCCCGCCTGGAGTGGGCGGCGTGTGGTCTACGGCCATCCGTATGAGACCATCGACGCCGCGCATAAATTGGATCGGGTGCAGGACTGGTACAACGGCGAGGACTGCGCCCTGCTCGACGGCGAGCAGTGGGAGGGGCAGCAGTGGCAGGTGGATTACGTCGTGGTCGGGCCGCGCGAGCGTGCGCTGGGCGAGAGCGACGACTCCGACGCCTGCTACACGGCTCTGGGCGAACCGCTGCGGACCTTCGGCGATGTGGCGGTTTACAAAGTTCGCTAAGCGGCAACCCGGCGGGGTCGCCGTGATCGGCGTCGCGTTGGGCGCGGCGGCATTCATGCTGATGGTCGGCCTGATCCCCGGCGCGCTCCCTTATCCTACCAGCGCGCTCTACTCGGACGCGGTCATCACCCACTGGCCTTACGCGCTCTACATGCACCGCAACGGGTTCGCGCTCTGGTACCCGCGCATCATGAGCGGCATCCCCTTCGCCGCCAACCCAATTGCGAAAGTATGGTACCCGCCGCAGTGGACCGTGCTGCTCCTTGAACCCACGTTGCACCTCGACCTGATGGTCTGGCTGCACCTGGCGCTCGCCGGCGCGGGGATGTGGACCTGGGCGCGTGGGTCGGGGATGAGCGTGTGGCCGGCGGCGCTGGCGGCAGTTTCGTATATGCTCGCGCCCAAGACGATTGCGCATTTGGGAGCCGGCCACCTCGATATTGTCTACGCGATGGGGTGGTTCCCCTGGCTGCTGTGGGCGGTGCGCCGTGCGGTCGCCGACGACGCAACCCGCACGCGCGCCGCGCTGCGCTTCGCCGCGATTGCCGCGCTCCTCTTCCTGGCCGACGTGCGCGTGAGCGCGTTTGCGTTTGTCACGGCAGGTTTTTATGCCTTGTGGATCATCTGGCGCGCACGTGTAGAGGCGTGGTCCCACAGGGACTTCCTTCGGTCGTGTGCCGTGCCCCTGCTGGCCGGCGGGGCGTTGGCGGTGGCGCTGACGGCGGCGCAATGGCTGCCGTTGCTGGCGTTGAGTCCATACCTGTCGCGCGGCGCGCTTACGGCGGAGGGCGCCGCCGGGTTCGCGTTGGAGCCGGGCCACCTGCTGGGTCTCGTGCTTGGCGACCACGCCGGCCTGCACGAGACGATGACTTACGCCGGGCTGTGCGTGTTGATCCTCGCTGTAATTGGTCTGTTCGCCTATTCGCGCCGGCTGGCTTTCTGGGCCGCTGTGATCGTTTTCGCGGCGCTCTTCGCACTGGGGCCGTCCGCTCGGCTGTGGCCGGCGCTGGTGCGGCTCTTTCCGCCGCTGCTGTGGTGGCGCGTGCCGTCGCGGGCGTGGTTTGTGGCAGCCCTCGCCCTGCCCTACCTGGCCGGCTGGGGCGCGCACGCGCTCGCCGAGGGACGGCGCGCCGGCGCGCGCGTTCGGCTGTTGGTTGTGACCCTCGTCGGCAGCGTTGTCATCTGCGGCGGCGCGAGCGTGTTGGCCCTGACCACTACCCTCGGCGCAGAGACCACGCTCGCGGCGCTGGTCGCGTCGTTGGCGACGGCGGCGGTGATCCTGCCCGCGCTGGCCGGCAAACTGAACCTGCGCTATATCGCCCCGCTGCTGCTGGTGATTGCGCTGGCCGATCTGCTCTGGATTGACCGCACGCTGGTCGAAGGGCGTGGGCGCGATGACTGGCTTGACCCTTACGAAGCACTCGCTGAATACCTGGTCAGCGTGGATGTAGGGCGCGTGTACACGCCGTCCAACTCGTTGCCGCAGCAGGCGGCGGCGTATTGGGAGATCAACCTGTTCGGCGGCATCGACCCATTCCAGGTCGCCAGCTACGTGGAGATGTCGCGCCGCGCGACGCGCATCCCTTACGACGGCTACGCGCCGACGATCCCGCCCTACACTGGCGAAGGTCCAGTCGCTACGATGTGGGCCGGCATTACGCCGGATGCCCAACTCATGAGCCTGTGGAATGTGACGCATATGGTGTCGGCGTTCCCGATTGAGGGCGAGGGATGGCGGCTGGATCGGCGGATCGGTGACGTGTATGTGTATGCGAACACACAGCGAGTCGAGGTAGGCGAAAGTTTTGATTGGCTCCCGGACGGTGCGACGCTTTGGGTGCAGCAAGATGCGGCGCTGGTCAGCGTTCCCTGGCTGCCGGGCTGGCGGGAGACAGGCTTGGGGTTGGTGCCAGAACAGACGCCGGAGGCTCTAATGCGTATTGACGTTCCCGGCGTGCTTGCTTACGACTCACAGCCCGAAAAGGCAGGGTTAATCGTATCCATTGGAGCGCTGATTGCGTGTCTGGCGCTGTTGTGGCGGGATCGTAAGCGCTCGACGCGCCCTGTGCACGATGAGCGATGAAAAGTGCGTATAATAGAACCAACGTATTGTGTATAGGTGGAGGATGTAGCAGTGGCAACAACGTCGCTTAAAGAACAGATCATTGATGTGCTGGATCGGCTGTCGCCAGCGCAGCAGGCAGAGGTCCTGGCGTTCACGAAGCGCTTGCTCAACCCGCTGCCGCCGGGCACCCCCGGAGAGGTGCTGCTGGCGCGAATGAACTCCTTCCAGTTCAAGCCAGGCACCTTAGAGGAGATGGCGCGTGTCATCGAGGAGGATTGCGAAAGGATCGACTGGGATGGATGGGAGTAAATATCTTCTCGATACCAATATCATCATCGCCTACTTCAACCGAGAAGATGCCATCCGCAAGCGACTTGAGGGGATAGCTGCCTTTCTCTCAAGTGTGGTCCTGGGTGAGCTTTACTACGGCGCATATAAATCCAGCTATGCCGCAAGCAACTTGAGACAGATCGAAGATTTGATCGCAATCTGCGTCATTCTTGTATGTGATGACGTAACGGCAGACCACTACGGGCAGATCAAGAATCTCCTGCGAGCCAGGGGTCGCCCATCCCTGACAACGACGTTTGGGTTGCCGCACTCGCCAAACAGCATGGCCTAACACTTGTTTCGCGCGATGACCATTTCAAGCATGTGGAAGGGTTGCCCGTAGAGGCATGGTAGCCGACCGGGTCACCCGCCGCGAATGGCGCAACGCGCTGATCTGGGCGCTGGCGCTGATGGCGCTCACCACCATTCCTTACCTCGCCTGCGCTGCATCCGGCGGCGACGAATGGGCCTTCGGCGGCAGCGTCCTTGGCGTGGAGGACGGCAACAGCTACCTGGCGAAGATGCGCCAGGGCGCGCGCGGCGAGTGGCTGTTTCACATCGTGTACACATCCGAGGCGCACGAGGGCGCGCTCCTGTTCCTGCCCTATATCCTGATGGGCAAAATCGCTGCGGTCTTCGCTGACCCGACCTCGCCCGAACTCGTCAACGCGATGATCGTCGTTTTTCACGCAGCGCGCCTAGTCTTCGGCGTTTTGCTGGTACTGGTGACTTATCGCCTCGCGGCGGCTTTCTTACCCACGCCCACAACGCGCCTGGCTGCGACCGTCATCGCCACGGCGGGGGGCGGGCTGGGCTGGCTGCTGAGCCTGGTCGGCCTGGGCGAGGCGTTCGGCTCGCCGCCGATCGATTTCTTCGTGCCGGAGGGCTACACCTTCCTGATCCTTTACCACCTGCCGCACCTGTCGCTCTCGCGCAGCCTGATGCTTTTGGGTCTACTGCTCCTCTTCGGTCCCCCCTCTCCCTTTGGGAGCGGGGCCGGGGGTGAGGGCAACATGGGGTGGCTCCCGCGCGCGCTCCTGGCCGGTCTGTGCTGGGTGGGGATGGGCCTGTGCGTGCCATTTTATATCACCGTGCTGTACCTCATCCTGGGTGTGTGGGGGCTTGGCGTCTGGATCAAGCGCCGCGTCTTCCCCTGGGACCTTTTCTGGCGGGCGGTCGTCGGCGCGTCGGTGACGCTGCCGCTGCTGCTCTACACAGCCTATCACTTCACGCGCAACGCGGTGTTCGCGCAGTGGTCGGCGCAAAACCTGCTCTACTCGCCGCACCCGTTTCACTACCTGGCCGGCTACATCGCGCTCATCATCCCGGCGCTGTGGGGCATCCGCTGGGCGTGGCAGCGCAGATGGACGCGCGACCTCCTGCTGGTCTCGTGGCTCGTCGCCGCGCCGCTGCTGGTGTACCTGCCGGTGAACGTGCAGCGCCGCCTGGCCGAGGGCGTGTTCGCGCCGCTGGGCATTCTGGCGGCGGCAGGGCTTCGGCTGCTGGCCCCGCAAATCGCGCGCCGGCTCAACTTGCGGCGACGGCGCGCCTGGAACCTGGCGCTTGGCCTCACTCTGATCCTGGTTCTGCCTACGTCGTTGTTCTTGCTGGCCGGCGGAACGTTGCAGGCAGTGCGCCCAGGCTGGCCGATTTTCCACGCGGTGGATGAACTCGCGGCGCTGGATTGGCTCAACGCGGACGCCCCAGCCGGCGCGGTGGTGCTCTCCTCCTTCGAGACAGGCAACTACCTGCCCGCCCGGACCGACCTGCGCGCGTTCCTGGGTCATGGACCGGAGACGTTCCGCTCAGAGGCGAAGCGCGAGATTGTGGAAGCGTTCTTCACCGGAGCGATGAGCGACGAAGAGCGCGCCACGCTCTTTACAGAGTACAGCATCGCCTATGTCTTCTACGGGCCGCAGGAGGGCGCAGCGCCCGGCGCGCCTGCGCCGGAATGGGCGGCGGGCCTGCGCGTGATCTATCAAGACGCGGGTTACACGATCTACGAGACTCCGCAATGACCCGGCTGCGCAATCTCCCCACATGGCTGCTTGTCATCCTGGTCGCGCTGATCCTGTTCGGGCGGTTGTTTGCAGGCGAGGCGTTGTTTTGGGGCCTGCCGGCGACGCAATTTGTCCCCTGGCGCGCCTTCGCCTGCGACGAGCTTGCCGCCGGGCGGCTGCCGCTGTGGAACCCGTATGTCGGCGCGGGCGCGCCGTTGCTGGCGAACTACCAGACCGCGTTTTTCTATCCCCCCAACTGGCTGCATATTCTCCTGCCGGCCCCGCTGGCCCTGAGCGTCGTCGGCGCGTTGCATTTGATCTGGGCGGGCCTGGGGATGTGGCGCTTCAGCCGCGCCATCGGTGTGACGGAGTTCGGGCGCGGTGTGAGTGCGCTGGCGTTCGCCTTTAGCGGATATACGATTGCCCGCTTTGGCAACCCGCCGATGGTAGACGCGGCGGCGTGGCTCCCCTGGTTGTTCTGGGCTGTGCACCGACTGACCGGCCCCGAACGGCGCTCCCGCCTGCACGACATGGCGACGCTGGCGCTTGTCGCGGCGATGCTCCTGCTGGTGGGGCACGCCCAGTTGGCGTTTTATGCGCTGGTCGGCGCGGGCCTGTACACACTATGGCGCGCAGCAGCTTCCCGGAAGCTAGGAGCTTCCGGGAAGCTCTTAGGCCGGGCGTTGATCGCCGTCGCGCTCGGCGCGGGAATCGCGGCGGTCCAGCTTGCGCCGACGGCGGAGCTGCTTCTCTCCAGCCAGCGCAACGACGGGCTGGAATACGACTTCTTGATGAACTTCTCCTACGGACCGCTGCGCGCGCTGACCCTGCTCACCCCGCACTTTTTCGGCTCGCCCGCCGACGGCACCTATCAAGGCAAGGGTGCGTATTGGGAGGACGCGACGTACATCGGCTTCCTGCCGTTCGCACTGGCGCTGCTGGCCGTGTTTGCGTGGCTGAAGCGGCGCCAGCGTGAAGACCGTCACCCGGCGTTGGAGGCGGTCCCCTTCTTCGCGCTGATGGGCGCGGGCGCGTTCGTGCTGGCGCTGGGGAAGTACACGCCGCTATACGACTTTCTGTACCGCAACGTCCCGACTTTCAACATGTTTCAGGGGCCGGCGCGCTGGCACCTGCTGACCGTGTTCGCGCTGAGCGCGTTGGCTGGCATAGGGACGCTCGGCTGGGGGCGCGGCAAGTGGACGTTCTTCTGGTGCCGCCTGACCATAGCCGGCGGCGTGGGCTTTGTGATGACAGCGCTGCTCGCGCCGCGCTTCATCCCGGAGAACGACGCACTACAAGCGCTCGTGGCGGCAGTAGTGGCGCTGGGAAGCTGGCTCAGCGGGAGCGCGATCCTCACGCTGGCGCAGCCCGATCCGGCATGGGAGCACGCGGCGACCTGGCGGCGCTGGTGGCAGGCGGCGGGGTTGATCTTCATCGCAGTCGATCTTGCGTGGGCGTGGGGCGGCTTCAACCCCACCGTGCCGGCGGCGTTCTACGACCCCATCGCCGAGGCACAGGGTGCATCAAGCCTGCGCGCGTACTGGTTCGCGGATGATCTCGAGGCGGCCATGTATGAGAAATGGTTCACGTTCAACGACTTCCGCCCCGCTGCCGAAAACTGGCGCGACCTGCGCCGCGCGAACCTGCCCAACATGAACGTGCTCGACCGCGCCCCGCTGCTGAACAACTTCGATCCCATGCTGCCAGGCGACCACGCGACTTACCTGAACCTGATCGAGGCGACCGGGCCGGCGGACGCCGGGATGCTGCTCCGCGCGGCGGGGGTGAGCGCCGTCTACGGCGAGACCGGGCCATCTGGCTGGGCGGGCGCGCCGGGGCGCTATGTCGCGCCGGAGCCGGCGCGGCGCGCGTGGCTCGCCCCGGAGGCGGATTGGTCTCCGCGCCATGACATCCTTGTGCGCGAAGCCGACTGGGACCCCTGGCGGACCGTCATTCTGGAAGGGGAAGCGCCGGGGGACGAACCCGAAGCCGGCGGGACCGGGGTGGTCGAAGTTGTAGAGGACATGCACACGGCGCTGCGCCTGCGCGTGGTGGCCGACGGCCCGGCGTGGCTGGTGCTGGCCGATACCTACTATCCCGGTTGGGAGGCGACCGTAGACAGCGAGCCGGTCGAAATACGGCGCGCGAACCTGGCGTTCCGCGCGGTTCCGGTCCCGGCGGGCGCGCACGAGGTCGTGTTCAGCTACCGCCCGCGCGCGCTGACCGCCGGGGCGTTGGTGACAGCGATTTGTCTTGCGGCGACAGCAGGGCTGTTCGCATGGGACCGGCGTCAATCTGCGAGGGGATAGGTCGCCAGGCTTTTCCAGGTCTCGGTTTCGCCGCGATAGGAGAGGGCCAGGTGCGTCGCTGTGAAGTGCACCTGCGGCGCGAGCGCATCGATTTGCTCCGTGACCTCGGCGGGGATCGGCGCGGGCGCGTCTAAAACTTTGATGTGCGGCACCCAACTCTCCGCATCCTCCGGCGACACTTCCAAACCCTGCCGTATCCCCAATCGGCGCAGCCACTCGTAGAGCACCGCCATCGGTGGCGTCTTATCCACCTCGAAGATGAGCGCGTTGGGATTGTTGGGCCAGAGGTCGCGGACCACGCGGCTGGCCTGCAACACGAGCGGCGGCGACTGCACAGCCAGTTCGGCGACCGCCGTCCCCAGCGGGCCAAGCTGGGCGTCGGTGACGTGGTAGTAGTAGGCCAGCGTCACGTGCGGCTCTGGCGCCAGGTCGCCCGGAACAAGCCGGGCGATTTGGTGCAACGCATTGCGCAGCCGACCGACGTCCTCGGCGCTGGGGACAGCAAGCACGCAGCAATTGGCGACCGGCCTGGAGGCTGAGGTCATCGTGTGACTTCTTGCGGCCAACGCGACGGCGTTTGGCGATATTGTAGCATCGGCGGTTGACGAGTGTAAAAGGCCAGCCAACCAATGAGCGAATTTTAACCTTCGCCGGCTTGCTATTCACATCGCCCTTTCGTAGAATGCTTTCAGAGCGGTCATGCCTCAGTTGTCTTGTGCGGAGTAATGCCAATGTTGAATAGAAAATTCACTTTCTCGCTTGCCGGCGTTGTGTTATTGGCGTTCGCTGCGAGGGGCGCAGGGCCGGCGCTTGCTGCCCCAGCGCAACAGGAAGCCACGCCCATCGCCTACGGCGCGACGGTTACCGGCAGCCTGGACAGCGCGACCCCGGAGGCGCGCTATCAGTTCACGGCGCAAGAGGGCGACGTGGTGACGATCAGCCTCAAGACGGCTTCCGGCGACCTGGACCCGAAGCTGCAACTGCTCGGCCCCGACGGAGCGGTCGTGGCGGAGAACGACGATCACGACTTCCCCACCGACACCAACGCGCTGATCGAGAATTTCACCATCCTGACAGCCGGGGACTATATCATCGTTGCCATGCGCGGGCTAGGGAGCACCTCCGGGGGCTACACGCTGTCGCTGGCGGCGGGCGGCGGCGGAAGCGAGGGCGGCCCCTCGATGCCGGGGTTGCCGACGCTGCCGACGCTCGACACGGGCGCGGAAGGGGCGGCGGCGCTGCGGTTCGTGCTCGCGTGGGGCGGGCCGGCGGACCTGGACTTGAGCATCTGGGAGCCGGGCGGCGCGCTGGTTTACGCTGCTGAGCCGACCACGCCTGACGGCGGCGCGCTGGACGCCAGCCGGGGCAACGACTACTGCGCCACGTCCGACGCGCAGCCGCGGGAAGTGGTCTTTTGGGCAGAGAGCGCCCCGGCGGGCGACTACGCGATGATCGTAGACCTCTTTGACGCCTGCGGCGGCGAGGAAAGCGCGGCGTTCACGCTCACGGTGGAGGCGGGCGAGCAGGCGTTGGCGACCTATGAAGGCGTCGTCCCTGCCGGCAAGGAGCTTTGGCGCGATTTCTATACCTACACCGGGGTTCCAGCGGAGGTCGAGCCTGTGACTTCCACCGGGCAGGGCGCGCTGCGATTCGTGCTCACGTGGAGCGGCACGGCGGACGTTGACCTGGCCGTTACAGACCCGTCCGGCAACTTCATTGACCGGAATGCGCCGTCATCGCCCACCGGCGGGGCGCTGGACTCGACGCAGGGCAACGACGCCTGCGGGATGGTCAGCCCGCAGCCACAAGAGATCATCGCCTGGCAGGGCGGCGCTCCAGCGGGGGATTACATCGCCAGTGTTCGCCGCGTTTCAGCTTGCAGCACCCTCGGCCAGGTGTCGTTCACGCTCACGGTGGAGGCGGACGGCCAGGTCGTGGCGACTTATCAGGACATCGCCCCTTCGGACACGGCCTGGCAGATCGCGTTTGTGTACGGCGGCGGGCAATAAAAACAGGGCGCAGTACGCTGCGGCTAAATCGTCGCCGCCCACACTGATGTCTCGTGGCCGGTTTCGACGAAACCGAAGCGGCGGTAAAGGTTTAGCGAGGCGTGGTTGTCGGCCTGGGTGTTTACGGTGATCTCGTCCACTTTGTGTTTGAGAAAGTATTCAATCACCTCGCCGAGCAACATGCCGCCCATGCCCATCCCTTGCAGATACGGCGCGGTCGCCAGCCGCACGATGTGCGCGCTTTTCTTTTGCTCGGTCGCAAGCTGATACCCCACCACGCGCCCGTTCAGGTCCGCCAGGGTGAAGCGCGCCGCGAGGCGGCTGGCGTCTTGCAGGTCGCGGACGGAGTATTGCCACAGGGGCGGGAAGGCGGCGTTATCCACTGCCGCCACCGCGTCCAACTCGTCCAGGCCGACGGGGCGGATAATCAAGTCGGCGCGCAGCGGCGTGGGCAGGCGCGCGTTGGCCCGTTTCAACGTGACGACCCGGTTGACCTGGCGGAAGCCTAACCCTGGCAGGTAGATCGCCAACCAGGGGCGGATAATCAGCGCGCCGACCTGTTTGACGTTGTTCCCCGCTAACGTGGCGCGTACCTGCGGCCACATCGCGTCGAGCATCAGGCCGACGCTCTGATCGCTGGCGACGGCGACCAGCCGCAGCCAGCAGACCCCGTTATACGGCGCAGAGGCGGCCATGCAACCCACCACGCGCCCGCTATCCCGCGCCAGCCGGATTGTGCTGCCGGGGTCGTCGAGCCATCCCTCTATCACGCGCCAATCGAGGTGCTGGTGGGCGGTTTCACTGAACTCCAACAGCCGGATGACCTCGTCGCGGTCGTAACGGCTGTATCGGGTGATCTCGAAGGCCATATGATGACTGACAACGTACTTGATCTGCGCAGATCAAGCGCCACACATGTGCAGTTAATTCCCTGGGAGCCACAGGTCTTTCAGGTCCAAACTATACCACGTCGGCGGCCATTGTTATAATGGCGTCCAATGACGATTGAATTCTTCGCTGCTTTCCTGCCCTGGTTTGGCCTCGCCCTGGCCCTCCTGACGTTGATGGCCTTTGTTGACCTGGTTCGCAACTATCGGCGCAGCCGACGCTGGCCCTATTACCGGATGCGCCTGATGGCGCGCCGGCGCGCCTGGCAGCTGGCGGTGTTGTTCGTCTTCCTGGCCGGCTCCAGTTGCGCGATCTTGTGGGCGTACAATACACAGGTCGTGCCGCAGATTGCGCTCTTACAGGCGACCGCTACACCGACCGCCACGTCTACTCCCACGGCGACGCTGACCCCTTCTCCGACCGCGACGCAGACGGCTACGCCCACAGCCAGCCCAACCAGCACCGCCACGCCTTCATTGACCCCTTCTTCCACGTTGACTGTTACGGCTACGCCGTCGCCGACCGCGACCCCGACTGTGACGCGCACGCCGTCGGCAACGCCCAGCGCCACGTTGATGGCATCGCTAACGCCGAGCCGGACCGCGACGGCGCGCGCGTCTGGCACACCGACCGCCACGCCGACGCTGACAACGACTTCGACGGCCAGCCCGACGCCCACGCCTTCTGCGACGGCTACATCGACGAGAACCCCGACGCGCGTTCTCGCATTGGGGGCCACTCCGACCGCCACTGTTACACGCACGCCCTCAGCGACAGCCAGACTTACGCGCACCGTTACGGCAACGCTGACGGCGACGCGCACACCATCGCCCACGCCCAACGCCATGCGCACCGCGACGCACACGCCCTCTGCCACGCCAAGCCCGACGAGGACCGTAACGCCGTCGCCGACGCGCACTGACACACCCACGCTAACCGCCACGCCGACTGTGACGCCGACACTGTCAGCGACGCCCAGCCCGACCCGGACTGCCACACTGACGCACACACCATCCCCGACGCCCAACGCCACGCATACCGCGATACAGACGCGCACGCCGTCCCCAACGCCAAGTCCGACACAGTCTCGCACACCCACGCTGACCGCCACGCCGACGGCGACGCTTACACCGTCGCCGACCGCGACCTCGACGGCGACGCGCACCCCCTCGGCGACGCCCAGCGCCACGCGCACTGCGACGGCGACGCGCACGCCATCCCCAACACCAGGCTCGACCCGGACCGCCACGCCCTCGCCGACGCGGACGCCAACCGCGACCTCCACGCCGACCCGACCGATCACCGGCTTTGGCGTCCGGCTCTCGCCGACGACGCTTCCTGTAATATTGTCGCCGATCACGCCGCCGCCGAGCGCCACGCCGACCGCTTCGCCGACGCCAACCGCGACGGACACCCCCACCGCGACCGCCACGCCGACCGTCACCCCGACCGCAACGATAACGCTCACGCCGTCGGAAACCCCCATCCGGTTGCCGGAGAATATCCGGCCTGCCGCCTCGCCCGTGACACCGGACCCGGAGGCCCGCATCACCATCTACGCGCTCTCGACGCGCATCTCCACGCGGCGCACGCCGATCAGCCCCGGCACGCAGTTCGAGCCGGGTTTCACGTGCCTCTACGCTTTTTACGAGTTCCGCGCGATGGATTGGGGCGTGCCCTTTACGCCCCTGCTGTATCGTGAGGGCGTTCTCATCGGCGCGGAGCCGACGCGCTGGGAGGCGGAACGCGATGGAAGGCGCTACTATTTCTTCTGCCGGCCTGAGGGCGGCTATGTCGCCGGGAACTACGAACTTCAGCTTTTCATCGGCAACGCCCTGGCCGCGCGCGCGGCGTTCGTGATCCGGGAAGGGTAGCGATGCGCGTCGCCATCAACGCCTGGTTTTGGGATCAGCCGCACACCGGCAGCGGGCAATACCTGCGCAACCTGCTGCCGGCCATGCTTGCCCTGGAACCCGGCCTGGACGTGACTCTGGTCGCGCCCCGCCCGCTGGCGGACCTGCCGGGGCGCGTCCATGTGAGGGTGCGCGCCCCGCGCCTGGGCGGTCACCTGGGCAAGCTGTGGTTCGAGCAGCGCACCTTCCCGGCGGCCTGCGCCGGCGCGGACCTGATCCACGCGCCGTACTGGGCGCCGCCGCTGCGCGCGCCGGCCCCGTTTGTGGTGACCGTGCACGACATCATCCCGCTGGTTCTGAAGGAGTATCGGGGGGGCGCGCTGGCGCGCGCCTACACCGCCCTGGTGAGCGCAGCCACGCGCGGCGCGGCGCTCGCGCTCACCGACTCGGAGGCGTCGCGCCGCGACATCGTGGCGCGCCTGGGCCTGCCAGCGGCGCGGGTGCGCACCGTGTACCTGGCGGCAGGGCCGAGATTCACCGCCGAGGGCGACGCGGCGGAGGAGAAAGCCGTGCGCCAGAAGTACAACCTGCCGGGTGAGTACGTGCTTTATCTCGGCGGGTTCGATGTGCGCAAGAACGTGTACACGCTTCTGCGGGCTTACACGTATGTGCAGAAAGCGGTCGGCGACGCCGCGCCGCTGGTGCTGGCGGGCAGGGAGCTTGAAGGGACGAGCGCGCGCGTTCCGCAGCTGCGCCCGTATATCGCGGCGTTGGGACTTCAAGAGAGTGTGCGCTTCATCGGCTGGGTGGATGAGGCCGACAAACCGGCGCTGATGCGCATGGCGTGTTGTTTCGTATTCCCCTCGCTCTACGAAGGGTTTGGCCTGCCGCCGCTGGAGGCGATGGCGTGCGGCACGCCAGTGGTGGCGATGAACGTCTCCTCCCTGCCGGAAGTGATCGGCGGCGCGGGCTTTCTCATCGCGCCGGACGACAGCCGGTCGATGGCGGGCGCGATCCTGGCGACGCTCACGCAGGCGGAACTCGCCCAGACCCTACGCGCGCAGGGATTGGCGCAGGCCGCGCAGTTTAGCTGGGAACGCGCCGCGCGCCAGACACTCGACGCTTACGCGGACGCGCTGCGCGGTTAACGACCGGATTCGTATATAATCGGAGTGTGTGGTATAAGAGGCCTGCGGTTGGGTTAGGGAGAATAGCCATGAAGCGCCACACCGCGGCTGTCATCATGTTGCTGGTGTTAGGGTTCGTGGTCGGGGCGTGTACGCAAACACAGACCAACAGGTCGGCCTCTCCGCCGACGGCGACGACGGGCGTGGATGGAGGCGAGGCGGGTTTCAGGCTGGGCGATACGATGACCCTGGACGCGCAGACGGTCGCGCCGGGGCAGGGAACGGCGACCATCAACATCACCCTGCCGGAGGGCTGGCACGTCAACCTCGACGCGCCGCCGTTCCAGGCGACATGGGCCGTAGACGGCAAGGTCGCGCAGATCGACGCGGCGAATCGGGAGATGCAGGTGCACGACCCGATATTCCCCTTAAGTGTGCCCGTGACCCTGACCGCCGGCGAAACTGAGGTATCTGTTGATACGGTGTTGTATTACTGCAACGACGACCAGACCATCTGCACGATTGACCGGCGCACGGTGATCGCTCCGCTGACGGTGAGCGACGATGCGCCGCAGGGCAACGACTTCACCGTTGCCTTCGCCGTTGTGCCGCCTCAGCTTCGGTAGGCGGCCTTGTGGATAGCACAGGCAGTTCACAGGGCTGAGCTTGGTTCTAGGGAAAGGTGATCGGATGGCGCCGACAGAAACCAGCCTCTCTAACACGCTTAGGGGGGCTTTCAAGGAACTGCGCAAGTTCGAGAAATCGTTGCGCGATGCCGGCCTTCGGCTGGACGCGCTGACGCCCTTGCTTGAGGTCGAGCAGGCGTTGAGCAACGCCGCCAACCGCGCTGACGTTGTGGAGGAGGACCTGGCGGCGTATACGGACCTCGCCCGGACGGCGGCGCTCATTAACTCATCGCTGGAACTGGACCGCGTGCTCAACGAGACGATGGACACGATGATCGCCCTGACCGGGGCGGAGCGCGGCTACATGGTGCTGGTCGATGAGGAGACCGGCAAGCAGACCGTCCCGGTGGCGCGCAACCTGGACCGCGAGACGCTCAACGACGAGGACTTCGCCTTCAGTCGCAGCATTGTGCGCCAGGTGGCGGAGAACGGCGAGTCGGTGCTGACGACCAACGCCGCCGCCGACCCACGTTTCAGCGGCTTTGAGAGCGTGGTGACCAGGAATCTACGGTCTATCCTCTGCGTGCCGCTGAAGCAGCGTGACAAGATGGTGGGCGTGATCTACGCCGACAACCGAGGCGTGAGCGGCAGGTTCAACGTGCGCCACCTGGAACTGTTGACCGCGTTCGCCAACCAGGCGGCTATCGCCATCGGCAACGCGCGCCAGTTTGGGCGCGTCCGCGCCGACCTGGTGGCCGCGCAGCGCGAGGTCGAGGAGCTGCGCATCCAGATCGACGAGGCCAAGCGCCAGGCGCAGGTGGCGGCGATCACCGAGTCGGAATACTTCCAGATGCTTCAGGAAAGGGTCAAGGAGTTGCGCGCGCGCCGCGCGGAAGTGGACCAGTAACGCCAGGGGCGGGTCAAAAG
>DAOTXU010000266.1:0-6093 GCA_034435135.1 Anaerolineae bacterium
AGCGCAAGTTCGGAGATGCGATCCGCGCGCGGTTGCGCCGCCTGCAACTGCGCGAACCCGCTATTAAGGGATTGGTTTATGACCTCCATGTCTAACTATGTCTCCAACCTGCCACCATCTTCGCAACAGAGCAGATACAAGAGCCTTTTTCTCGAACATGCGTTCAGTGTCCGGTAGCTAGGTTAGGGGTGGGCGCATGAACCCTGGCAGTCAGCGCGGCTTCGTCTTGATCTTAAACAGGTTGGGGAAAACAAGTGGACATTGACAGACAGTTCCCTGTGCATATACTGAAGAAAGAGTTAGAGGCCATATCTCTCCCAGGAGTTCAGCCGTGAACCAAGAGCGTGAGCTTTCCGCACAGCCTGCGGCGATACCTGCTCGCCGCGAGATCAGTTACGCCGTATGGAAGCTGTTGTCCAGCGTGATCTGGCTCGTCTTGCTGGCGCTGCTGCTGATTGTCGTTGTCATCGTGGGAGGACGGGCCTCGCCGAATTTCCTCGTGACTCGAAACATTGAAAACATCCTGATGCAGACGCTCATGATCGCGCTCATGGCGGCGCCTATGGCGCTGGTGGTGGCGGCGGGCGGTATTGACCTCTCGGTCGGCGCGGTGGCGGCGCTGGTAGGGGTGGCAATCGCGCAGCAGGCGCTTGAGGGCAGCCCCGAAGCCGCGTTCCTCAACGGCATGTCGCTTGCGCTGCTTATCGGCTTTGTCAACGGCGTGCTAACTGGCCTGCTCAGAATAAATGGGGCGATTGTCACGCTGGGGATGATGACGGTGCTTCGGGGCATATCCTACGGGACAACTGAGGGACGACCGGTGGTAGGGACAGAGTTAGGGTTCCTTACTTCTCTCCATTCATCGATGGCCTCGTGGGCACTCTTGATCCTGCTGGTCGTCGTCACGATGGCAATTACCGTCTTGCTTCAGTGGACACCCCTGCGCAGCAGACCGCGCCGGGGATCGGGGGAGAACGGTGTGTCGTGGTTAGCGCAGAGCCTTTTCATCGGCGCGCCCTATGTTCTATCCGCTGTGATGGCGGGCTTCGCCGGGGCGGTTCTGCTTGGCAGGTTGGGCATGGCAGCTCCGACTGCTGGCACGGGTTATGAGGTGGATGTCGTCCTCGCGGCGCTTCTCGGCGGCACCGCGCTGGGCAGCCGGTTCGCAAACGTCATCGGCGCGGCGCTGGCCGTGTTCGTGATCCAAAGCGTCAATAACATCCTGATTCTCACAGGCGTGGAAGCATACACGGCAATGCTGGTAAAGGGCGCGGCGCTGGTGATCTTCGCCGCGCTCTGCCATCTCTACTTCTGGGCGGTCGATTGGCTGTACCTGTGGGTGCAGGCGCGCTCCGCGCCGCCGGTCTTGCCAGCGCCAGCGGAGAGCGTGGCGTAATTATATCAGGGGCAACACGCCCCCTTCGTTGCGGAAGGGGGCGTGTCCGTAGCGGCTAGTTCAGCAGCAGCGCGCGCTCAACCGCGTCGCGCAGCATCGGCTCCGGGTAAGCGCCGACCAGCCGGTCCACCACCTGCCCGTTCCGCACCAGCAGCAGCGTCGGGATGCCCTGCACCCCGAAGCGGCCCGCCCACAGCGGGTTCTCGTCGGTGTTGACCTTCGCCACGCGCAGCCGCCCGGCGTATTCGGCGGCGAGCTTCTCCACCACCGGCGCGATCATACGGCACGGCCCGCACCAGGGCGCCCAGAAGTCCACCAGCACCGGCACCTGGCTCTGAAGCACCTCGCGCTCGAACAGCGCGTCGGTGACCGGGATCGGCTTCCCGTCCACATGCGCCGCGCCCGGCTTGGGACCGCGCTCCAGCAAGAAGTCGGCGTGCGCCTGCACATCGTTGGCTTCCGGGCTGCCTTCGGTTCGGCTGACTTCCTGGCCGCCCCGGAAGGCAAGCACCCCGCCGTTGCTCAGGTTGAGCCGCCGAGCCGACTCCGGGTTCTCGGCCAGATCGAGCTTGACGACGAGCAGCTTGCCGGCCTCGCTCCGCGCCAGCTTGTGTAGCTTGTCCTGTGTGCGTCGCTTCAGAACGCCGGCGGTCGCCACCAACAGCACAGGCAGACTCGCTGTGAGCACGCGGTCGAGGCTCTGGTCGTTTGTGGTGATCGGCGCGTCGAATTGCACGCTCATGGATTCCCCTCTTTTTCACTCAACAATATCACATTTCGGTTGAAGATAACACTCCGGCGTTAGAAATCTGCCAGAACTGCGTCAAAACAACGTCATGGCGCGGCGACTTGCTTTTCGCGCCCCAGGTAAAGCAGCCCCAGCGCCACGACCGTGACCCAGCTCAACAACTTGAACGCGCCGGCGGCGAGCGCTGTCTCCAGTTCGGCGCGGCTGAGGTGGAGGCACTGTTGCTCCTCCAGGTCGTCGGCGTCCGCCTCGGCGACGCGGCGCGCGTTGCGCGCCAAAAACAGATAGGCCGTCCCCGCCCCGCGATTGCCGTCCACCGGGTAACGCCCCAGATCGGTCCATTCCGACGCCGCGTACCCCGTCTCTTCGAGCAGTTCGCGCTGCGCCGCCGCGAGCGGGTCCTCGCCCGGCTCAAGGTAGCCGCCCACTGGCGCGAGTGTGACGCCCTCTATCGCGTACTTGGTCTGGCGGAAGCAGAGGAACGCGCCCGATTCGGTCTCCGCCAGGATGTTCACGTAGTCGGGGGTGATGACCCAGGGCCAATCCTCGATGACCCTCCCGTCGGGCAGTTCGACCGCGTGGCTCTCGACGCGCAGAAACTTGCTGTGATTGAGGATAGTCCGTCGGGAAACGGTTTTCCAGGGCTGCATGGCTCACTCTCCTGGTGAGAGACGCTTAGGGATTATCGGCCCATAGCATGTTTATGAATCTCCCGCAAAACTTTAGCGCACGTTGCCCTTCTGTCAACTGAAACCGCCGGTTGGGTGCATTCCGTTTTGGGGGCGACATATCAGTTAGGCTTGCCTATGCCGGCTTGACCTCACCCCGGCTTCGCCGGACTATAGCCCCCTGCCCCCTCTCCATAAATGGCGCAGGGGAGTCCGCGCACAGGTCAGTCCCCTCTCCATTCCTGGAGCGGGGACTGCGCTGCCCGGCGCAAGCCGGGAAGCGCGAGGGGTGAGGTCGCAGCAGCGCACAGCATGACCCCCAACTTGGAATGCACCCCGCCGGTTGCACGCTATAATAGGGGCAGAGCGTATGCGCAATCATCGCCTGTCGTCTGGGTCGATGGCAGAGCAAGGAGAGAAATCGTCATGGCTAAATTTACCCGCCTGGATGTTTTGAACACCATCCTCGATGACGGCCTGGTGCCGCTGTTCTATCACCCTGACGCCGAGGTCGCCAGGCAGGTCTTCAAGGCAGTGGTGGCGGGCGGGGCGCGCGTGTTGGAGTTCACTAACCGGGGCGACTTCGCCTTTCAGGTCTTCACCGAACTCGCGCAGTATTGCGCGAAGGAAGTGCCGGAGATGATCTTGGGGGTCGGCTCGGTGGTTGACGCGCCCACGGCGTCTATGTACATGGCGAGCGGCGCGAACTTCATCGTCGGCCCCAACCTGAACCCAGAGGTGGCGCGCGTGTGCAACCGGCGCAAGGTGGCTTACATCCCCGGCTGCGCGACGACGACCGAGATCGCCAGCGCCGAAGAGTTGGGTGTGGAAATCTGCAAAATCTTCCCCGGCGACAGCGTGGGTGGGCCGGGCTTCGTCAAGGCGGTGCTGGCGCCCTGCCCCTGGGCGCGGCTGATGCCCACCGGCGGCGTGGACGCCACCGAGGAGAGCGTCAAGGCATGGATCAGCGCCGGGGCCGCGTGCCTGGGCATGGGCAGCCGCCTGATCCGCAACGATTGGGTCGCCAACGGCGATTGGGAGTCCATCACCAAGACCGTGCGCCGCGTCCTGGCGTGGATCCAAGAGGCGCGCCGCGGCGCGCCGGCGGCCAAGCGCGCTTAAGCGCGCCTGATACGGCCTTGTAAGGGCGCGCCGCGTCCCTGCGCAGCCAACGTGAACACGAGTCACCCGACGCGAATCTTGCTGTGTCACAACCTCTATCGCTTCCGGGGCGGCGAGGAGCGCGTCAAGGACCTGCTCGCGGCGCTGCTGACCGCGCACGGCCACGAAGTGATCGAATACGTGGCCGACAGCCAGGAGATCGACCGCTACGGGCCGGTCCAGAAGCTTGGGCTGGGGCTGCGCACCATCTATGCGCGGCGGACCGCCCGCGACCTCCGCCGCCTCGTGGCCGAGGCGCGCCCCGACGTGGCGCACGTGCACAACGTCTTCCCGCTCATCTCCCCATCCCTGTACATGACTCTGCACGACCTTGGCGTGCCGGTGGTGCAGACGATTCACAACTTCCGCCTCCTCTGCCCGAACGGGCTGTTCCTGGTGGATGGGGCGGTCTGCCAGCGGTGCAGCGGCGGCAACTACGCACACGCGGTGATCCACCGCTGCCTGCACGGCGACCTGCCGATGTCCGCCGCCTACGCTGCGTCGGTTGCGCTGCACTGGCGGCTGGGCACCTTCCCGGACAAGATGGGCTTTTTGCTGCCAACCAACCATTTCACCGCCCGCGCGCTCGCCGCGCGGATGCGTGACCCCTCGCGCGTCATCGTGATGCCCTATCCGATTGGTTTCCTGAAAGACCTCGCGCCGCGCCGGGAGGGAACGCATGAGCCGGTCGTCGTGTACATGGGGCGGCTCTCGGCGGAGAAGGGCGTGAGCACGCTCCTGCGCGCGATGGCGCGCCTCCCCGACCTGGAACTGCGGATCATCGGCGAGGGGCCGGAGCGGGCGGCGCTGGAGGCGGAAGCGGCGGCGTTGGGGCTGGTCAACGTGCGCTTTCTGGGGTTCGTGTCCGGCGCGACGCGCTTCGACCACCTGCGCGCGGCGATGTGCCTGGCGCTGCCGAGCATCTGCCACGAGCAGTACCCGATGGCGGTCGCCGAGGCGATGGCGTTGGGCGTGCCGGTTGTCGCCAGCCGGATGGGGGGCATCCCCGAACTGGTGGCGCACGAGGCGAGCGGCCTGCTCTTCGCGGCGGGCCGGGACGACGAACTCGCCGCGCATCTGGCGCGCCTGGCCGCCGACCCCGCGCTCGTGCGGCGCATGGGCGCGGCGGGCCGGGCCATCATCGAGCGCGACCACGACCCTGAAGCCTACTACGCGCGGCTGATGGACATCTACCGGCGCGCCATCGACGGCTACGCGCCGGGTTGACCAGGGTATGGCCGACAGCTACAATCGCGGGCTACGGGCAGGTCCTCATAGGGGAGAGTAGATGATGCGCAACCGGCTCAAGAGATGGTGCGCCCGGCTGTTTCGGAGCGACTTAAGCCACGCTTACCAGGATAGCAGCATCCCTGAGCAACAGCGCCAGATTGTTGACCGTGAACTGGAGGCCATGTACGCTGGAAACCCGCCAGGGGTGTTTCAGGCGGCAGCCGATATGCTCAACAGCCTGCCGGCAGAGAAACCCCTGCGCTTCCTGGACATGGGCTGCGCATCGGGTTATTACAGCGAGGTCATCAGGCATATGGTGCGCGTTCCGTTGCGGTATGAGGGCGCCGACTTCAGCGCGGCGATGCTCGACATGGCGCGCGCAAAATACCCCGACGTGCACTTTCAGCAAGAGGACGTGCGCGCGCTGAGCTACCCTGACCGCGCGTTCGACGTGGTGATGTGCAGCGCAGTGGTAGAACACGTCAAAGAGTACGTGCAGGCGCTTCGTGAACTGGGGCGGATCACCCACGAATGGCTGATTTTGCATCGCTTCCTGTTGACGCAGGAGAGCAGGACGGTCATCCGGCCCGAAGTCCACTATGGCGTGACCGTGTACCGGGTCTATGTGGAAAGGGCCGAATTCCTGGACATCTTGCAGAAGACAGGCTTCGAGATGGTGAGGGAGACTTCCATCGCCGAGGCCCCTCGCCACGCGATCCGCACTTTTCTGTTCCGCCGCCGGGACGGATGAAGCGCGCCTGAGGTCCAGGCGCGTCCTCAGAAGAACCCTCCCCGCCGTGTCGCCTCGTGGCAGAGGGGTTTCTTTTTGCCGCCGATTCCCCTACAATGAAATGGCAGGAGCGCTTGACTGCCCGGCCATGCCATGAGCG
>DAOTXU010000267.1:0-4581 GCA_034435135.1 Anaerolineae bacterium
ACTTTGACGTATCGGCTTTCGCGTTTCTCGTTCATACGCATATTTTACATAACATCTCGTCTTTGCAACAGAGCAGGCTCTTGTATTCTCTTACCTCACCCCCTCGCCCTTCGGGCAGTCCCCCTCTCCAAAAATGGAGAGGGGGACTTCAGACGCTGAACAGGACCGACTTCCCCTATCCGCGTGCGGAGAGGGGGACGGGGGCTATAGTCCGGCGCAGCCAGGGTGAGGTAAAACCAAGACAGACGAGCAAAAACCATAGAACAACTGTCCGATGTCCGGTAGCTAGCAAAACGACCAATGCCGTAAAGAAAGAAGTTTGCTGAAGGAGGGTCAGAAATGGCAACGTTGGTCCGTGAAATGGCGCAGACCCGGATGACCGACCGGGTGCGCGAGATTCTCAGTTGGTACGCCGGCGAGAACCCCGGCGTGCTCACCAACATGGCGCGGATGCTCAATCACGGTGTATTGGGCGGCACCGGCAAGCTGGTGATCCTGCCCGTCGATCAGGGCTTTGAGCACGGCCCGGCGCGGAGCTTCGCGCCCAACCCTGCCGGCTACGATCCCCGCTATCACTTCGAGCTTGCGATTGAAGCCGGCTGTAACGCCCACGCCGCGCCGTTGGGTTTCCTGGAGGCCGGCGCCGCCGAGTTCGCCGGGGAGATTCCGCTCATCCTCAAGGCCAACAGCCACGACGTGCTGTACGACGAGGCGGACCCGCTCGGCGCGCAGACCGCCACCGTCGCCGACGCACTGCGGCTGGGCTGCTGCGGCATCGGCTACACCATCTACCCCGGTACGATGGAGCGGCGCATTCTCTACGAGCAGTTGCGCGAGATCGTGCGCGAGGCCCGATCGGTTGGGCTGGTCGTGGTGGTGTGGTCGTACCCGCGCGGCGGCGCGTTGAGCAAAGAGGGCGAGACCGCGCTCGACGTGGTGGCCTACGCCGCGCAGATCGCGGCGCAACTGGGCGCGCACTTCATCAAGGTCAAACTGCCCACCGCGCAACTGGAGCAGGAAGCGGCGCGCAAGGTCTACGAGAAATACAACATCCCGCGCGACACGCTCGCGGACCGTGTGCGCCACGTGGTGCAAAGCGCCTTCAACGGTCGCCGCGTGGTCATCTTCTCCGGCGGGGCCAAAAAAGAGGACGACCAGGCCGTTCTGGAAGAGGCGCGCGCCATCCGCGACGGCGGCGGGTTCGGCTCGATCATCGGGCGCAACTCGTTCCAGCGCAGCAAAGAGGACGCGCTGAAGTTGCTCCACGATATCATCATGATCTACAAGGGCGAGATGGATTAACAGCCTTGTGGCTCCCCGCGAGCTTCAAGCTCGCGGGAACTGATTGGACGCATCGTTGTGTATAGTGGGGGCGTGGCGCTAACCAAGAAACCCGCCCCTCCTCTTTGCGCCTGTCCATAAAAAAGGGGGCGAACGGTGGCTGGGACCATCATCGGGCTGGACATCGGTGGCACGAAGAGCGCCGTTGTCGAGGGCGCGTTTGACGCGCAAATCCTGCAACGCCGCGCGTTCGCCACGCCCGCCGGCCAGCCGTTTGAGGTCGCCGCCGCGCGCATGGAAGAGGAAATCAATCAAGTGCTCGCCAACGCCGCCGCCGTGGAGGCCATGAGCGTTTCGGTGGGCGGCCCGCTCGACATCCAGCGCGGCATTCTCACCGCGCCGGAACACCTCCCCAACTGGCACGGCGCGCGCCTGAAGGACTGGCTGGAGGGGCGCTATAATCTGCCGGCCTACATCGAGCATGACGGCAACACTGGCGCGCTGGCTGAGTACCATTTTGGCGCGGGGCAAGGCGCGCGCATCCTGATCTTCCTCACGTTCGGCACCGGGCTGGGCGCGGGCATCATGATCGATGGCCGCGTGCTCTACGGCGTGACCGACCTGGCCGGCGAGGTGGGGCACATCCGCATCGCCCCCGATGGGCCGACCTCGCACAACAAGTCCGGCTCGTGGGAAGCCTACGCCAGCGGGGTCGGGCTGGTCCACCTGGCGCGGATGCGCCAGCCCCGCCGCTGGCAGGAGCCGCTTGCCACGCGGACCATCGTCTCGGCGGCGTTGGAGGGCGACCCCGACGCGCTGGCGCTGGTGCACGAGGCCGGGACGTGGCTGGGGCGTGGGTTGGCCGTGCTGGTGGACATCTTCAACCCCGACCGCATCGTCCTCGGCACGCTGGCGGTGGTGCTGGGCGATTTGATCCTGGAGCCGGCGCGCGCGGCGATGCGCGTCGAGGCGCTGGCGCTCTCGGCGGCGGCGTGCCAGGTTGTCCCGGCGGGGCTGGGCGCGCGCCTGCAAGACGTGCAGGCGCTCATGGGCGCGATTGACCGTCACCCACGCCGGTAGCGACGGAGCGATGGTGAAAGGACCCTTGACAATGACGAGCGGGAAATCTCTGAGAAGCGAGCCGATTCCCTATCCCTCAAGCCGGTGGATGAAGTTCGCGCTTGACGCGCCGATCCTGCTCTACCGGCTGGGGTTAGGGCCGGTGGTGGGGCGGCTGTTCATGATCCTGACGACCACCGGGCGGACGAGCGGCCTGCCGCGCCGGATCGCCATCGAATATCACGCCCGGCAGGGACGGAAGTACGTCGTCAGCGCGTGGGGCGAGCGGGCGCAGTGGTACAAGAACCTCCTCGCCGACCCGCATGTGACGATCCAGACGGCGAACGGGGCCGAGTCGGTGATCGCCCGGCGCGTCACGAGCGACGCGGAACTGACCGAGGCCTACCGGCTTTTGGAGTACAACCCGTTCATGCGGCGCTGGGTCGAGGCGCTCGGTGTGCGCCTCGACCTTGACGCCTTTCTCGCGCACAAGGACCGATTCCACCTGGTGACGTTTGACCCGACCGACGCGCCGACCCCGCCCCCGCTGGAGGCTGATCTCAAGTGGGTGTGGGAGGTGGTCATTTCCGCTGTCGCGCTCGGCTGGCTGATGGACAGGGTGGGCCGGCGTCGGTAAGAGCGCGCGCCTGTACCTGAAGACGCTTGCGGTTTGTTAAAACGTCACCGCCACGCGCGGCGCGGCGTTTGGGCGTGGAGTCGATCTGTTGTATCATGGCTATCATGCGGATTGATACCTTGCCCAAACTGCGCGCGATCACCGGCGGCGACCTGGGTTTCCATGACGCCGACAGCGGCTACGCGACGCATAACTTCCACGCCTTCCCCGCCAAGTTTCCACCCCAACTGCCGCGTCGCTTCATCGACGCGCTGACCCGCCCTGGCGACCTGGTGCTCGACCCGATGGTCGGCTCCGGCACGACGCTGGTCGAGGCGTACCTGGCCGGGCGCGCCGCTGTGGGTGTGGACATCGATCCGCTGGCGTTGCTGCTGTGCCGCGTCAAGACGCACCCTCTGCCTCCTGCTGTGCTGCACGAGACCAGCGCACGGATTGTCGAGGCTGCGCGCTGGGCGCTGCAAGACCTGGACGCGCTGGATGGCTGCATCCGCGCGCGCTATGACCGGCAATCCCGCGACTTTATTGACTTCTGGTTCACGCCGCGCGTGCAACGCGAACTGATGGCGCTGCTCCTCGGCATTGAACAGAGCGCCCCCCCTGAGCAAAGGGACTTCTTCCATCTCGCGTTCTCGGCGATCATCATCACCAAGTCGGGGGGCGTCTCGCGGGCGCGCGACCTGGCGCACACGCGCCCGCACCGTGACTGCCACAAGCGCGGGCCGCGTGACGTGATCGACGCCTTCGCCCGGCGCGTGCGCAAGAACATCGAGAGCCTGGCCGATCTCCCCCCGCTGCGAGCGCCGGTCGAGGCGCTCCGGGGCGACGCGCGCACCCTGCCTCTGACTGACGGCATCGTTGACTTGATCGTCACGTCGCCGCCTTACGCCTCGAACGCCATCGACTACATGCGCGCGCATAAGTTCTCGCTCGTGTGGTTTGGGCAGCCCGTCGTGGACCTGTCCGCGTTGCGCGGGCGGTACGTGGGTGGGGAGCGCCTCGATGGAGCCGGGTTCGCCGCGCTGCCCGCCTATGCGCAAGGCATCGTGGGCTGTCTGTCGGCGGTGGACGAGAAGAAAGGGCGTGTGCTCCATAAGTACTTCAGCGAGATGGGCGCGGCGCTGGCGGAGATGCACCGTGTCTTGAAGCCCGGCGGCGTGGCAATTGTCGTTGCGGGCACATCAACGATGCGCGGCATCGACGTGGAGACTCCGCGCTGCCTGGCCGAGATCGCGCAATGCGCGGTCGGCTTTGAGCTGATCGATATCGCTGAGCGCGCGCTCGACCGCGACCGCCGCATGATGCCCGCGCGCGCAAACGGTCGCGCGCCGGGGATCGAGGGCCGGCTGCACCAAGAGCATGTCATCGGCTTGTACAAGCCAGCTCTGCATGTGTGAAGTTATGAAGAATTGAGCTGCGAATAAAACGAATTGTACGAATGCAGGATGTAAATCCACGTTATTCGTGGTTTGGCAAGACCACAGAATACCGTGGAGCGCCTGGAAGTGGGTAATAACACGCCGTATCTAAGCCGAGTCACCGCAATCCGTGGGCCTGGACAGGGGGCTTAAGCCCCCTGTCCAGATTGCCAGTGGGGCGCTCTCACA
>DAOTXU010000268.1:0-21949 GCA_034435135.1 Anaerolineae bacterium
CCCTTACGGCCACGCAACTTCCGACCGCCACCCAAACCCCCACTATGACGCTGACTGCCACACCGACGGCGACGGCAACCCTGAAGTTCACGGAGACCGCCACACCGACGGAGACCATCCCACCCACTAACACACCCTCTGAGACCCCGACCCTGACCGAGACGCCCACGCCGACGCCGACTCAGCTCCCGCCCACGCCGACCGAGACCGCTTCGCCTACGGCTACGCAGACCGACACGCCGACGCCGGAGCGCGCGGCGGGTGAGCTTCTGGCCTTCGCCTCGGACCGCGACGGCGACTACGAAATCTTCGTCGCAGATATTAAGAGCGGGGAGAGCATCCAGCTCACCGACAACGACACTGGCGACGGCGCGCCGCACTGGTCGCCGGATGGATCGCGTATCGCGTTCGACTCGAACCTTGACGGCGATTTTGACATCTACGTTCTGAATCTCAGCAGCGGTGAGGCGGTTCAGCTCACCGACAACGACGCCGGCGATTGGTTCCCGGCCTGGTCGCCGGATGGAACGCAGATCGCATTCTACTCCGACCAGGACGGCGACCGCGAGATTTATGTCATGGACACCGACGGCGGCAACATCCGCAAGCTCACCGACAACGACGCCTGGGACGGCGCGCCGGCGTGGTCGCCTGATGGGACGCGCATCGCCTTTGAGTCCGACCGTGACGGCGACTTCGAGATTTACGTGATGAACGCCGACGGCGGCGAAGCGACCCGGCTTACCGACAACACCGCCTCGGACGGCACGCCCGACTGGTCGCCGGACGGCGCCCAGATCGTCTTTGTCTCTAACCGCGACGGGGACCTGGAAATCTACCTCATGGACGCGAGCGGCCAAAACCTGCGCCAGATCACCGACAACGACGCGAACGACTGGTGGCCGGCCTGGTCGCCGGATGGGACGCAGATCGCCTTTTACTCTGACCGCGACGGGGACCGGGAGGTCTACGTCATGGACACGGACGGCCAGGGCGTGCGCCAACTCACCGACGACCCCGCGAGCGACCGCAGCCCCGCCTGGGCGCCAATAGGCGCGCGCTTTCCAGAATTGCCTTCATCCGGAAGCGCGTAGGGGCACAGCGCGCCGTGCCGCATCTGGCATCCGGGTTGAGAAAAGCGCCCCTATGGAGCGGCGCAGTGCGACTTTCCCGATGAACACGGCGTCACCGCGCCATACCCCGCCTGGCTTTAAACCGCGCTGATGATCTCTTGAAGCAACCGCGCGATCTCATGCGCAGCGTGGCGCGCCTGCTGCCGCACCCGGCCCAGCGCCAGCCGCCCCCGCCACGCCGCCGAGAGGAAGAAGTGATCGACCACGACCGTGGAGTAAACCGTGAACGGGTCGAAAGCGTCGGGGTGCAGGAATTCGTCGAAGCGGATCATCTCGCCCGCCCTGGGGTGCGCGCCGTTGGCGGCCCACGCCCGGTTGACGGTGCGCGCCAGTTGTTTGGCCTCGCGCTCGTTCATGCCGCCCACGCGCGCCATCAACTGGTGGGATTGGGTGAGCAGCACCGGCACTCGGTCCAGCGCTTCGCTCAGTTGGGTGAGGGTGCGCTCCAGGTGCGCGCGGGCTTCGGGTGACAGGGTCAATTCCGGGTAGCTGCGCACCTGGCGGCTCTGGCGCTCGTAACTGAACCACTCCAAGCCGTGCAGGGTGGGAACCTCGCGGTCAGCTCTGGGGTCGCCGGTCGCCGCGCCGACATCAGGCGCGGTTTTCGTGATCGTTTCCACGGCTTCACGCGGCGGCGCGTACTCGCGTCCCAACGCGCGCTCAATCAGCGGAGGGAGTTCCGGCAGGAAGGGCGGCTTGGCAAACACACCCTGAACCGGCAGGTCCACCCGCGCGGCGTCACGCTCCAACGGGATGACCAACACAGGCAAGTCCGGGATGCGCACGCGCAACGCCTCGATCAACGCCCCCGGCGGCATATCGGCAACGCCCAGGTCGAGGATCGCCAGGTTCACCGAGTCGTCAGCGTCCAACCTGACGAGCGCGTCTGTCCCGCTGCTGGCAACTGTGACCTCATAGCCGGCCAGCGCGCGCAGCCCCTGACTCATCATGTCGGTGAACGCTTCGTCGGGATCAATGATAAGGATGTGCGCGCTCATGAGCCAGTTGCGCCTTGCTCGCGGCGCTGATAGCTGATAAAGCGCGCGATCTCGCGCTCGCTCAGCGGGCGACCGGGCGTGACGACGTAATAACCGTCGGCCCACAAACCCTGGCCGGGGCGGGTGGCCAGTCGGTCGGGGTAAGTCTCCAACAGGCGGCGCGACGTGGCGTCCATCAACGCTTCCACCACCTTTGAGGGGCTGTCCGCGCCGGGCGCTTCTACCTGGACGTTGATGTACTCTGGCCGAACATCCGTCTCGCGTATCTGCCAGCGGTGCAATTCGGCCACCTCGCCCAGCCAGCTTTTGAGGTTCTGCTCCTGTTCGGCGTTGAGGCGTGTCCGGGGGTTGCGCAGAGTCCAAACGCATGTATACGTCGTGGTCTGTTGCGCCTCGTCCGGGATGGGCGCTGCCGGAGTTGGGGTGGATTCCGCCAGCGCGGCGGTTTCGTCGTGCGCGGGCGGGACTTCGTCCTTCGCGCCGGTGGGTTCAGGCGCTTCGACCGGCTCCGTCGGCGCGGCGGCTTCGAGCGGAATGAGCGCCTCCTCAACTGGCTCAGAGGCCGGGACCGGCGCGCTCTCCTCGGCTTCCAACGCGCGCGCCATCTCCCTGGCGTGGCGGCGAATCTGCCCCAGTGGAGTGGACGCCGGAAACGCCATCGACAGCACCATGTCGTCGGCGGTGGCAATCGAGTACAGGATGTAGTCTTTGGATAGAGAGTCCAGGTGTACGAACTGCACCTGGGTCTGCCGGCGTCCGCCGTCGGGGTCCCAGTGCGCATACACCGCGTCCGCCAGGTCGAGCGCGTCGCGGTCCTTCACCGCGCCGGTGTAGCCCATCAGCCGCCGGCCCCGCGTGAGCAAGAGCACCTCGGCCAGCGACTCGACCGCGAGTTGGGTCAGGTTTAACGCGACCTGTGCATTCTCGGCGTACTGATCGGGCGCTTCAGGTGGAACCGGCTCCGCAGCGACCGATTCCTCCGCCGGCAGGGGCGTTTCGGGCGGCGCCTCCTCAGAAGCGAGAGGCTCCGCCGGCGCGACCATCTTCCACTCCGAAGGCTTCGCCGCTGCAGGCGCCTGTCGCCTCGGATAAATGAACAGCGCGTCGGGCGTGACGTGGTCCGGCTCCCCGGTCGGGGCGGCCTCGCCGGGGAAGGCGGGCTGCCACTCATGAGGATCGCGCTTGGGCAGCGGCGGCGGTGCCGGTTCCTCAACTGGCGCGACGCCTGGGGTCAGATAAGCCGTGCCGCTTTGCAGCGTTGGCTCCACGATGATTGGCTCGGCGGGGAGCGTGAGGACGGGCTTCTCCTGGCTTGGTGGCTCGCTTGGCGGCGGAGTGGTCTCTGGCTCCGCCTCCGTGACGAACTCAAATGGGGGCGGCGTCCACACTGGCGTGGTCGGCGTTGAGAGGAGCGTGTCCTCCGTCACCGCGCTGACTCCAGGGCTTTGGCCTAGTTCTTCGGGCACCTCCCCGGCCAGCCAGTCGGGGAGTTCGCCGGGGAGGATTTCCCCCTCCGCTACCGGCTTCCACTCCGACGCTGACGCGGCCGGCAGGGGAAACTCCTCGGCAGGCTGCACGGGTGGCCTGGGTTTTTGCGTCGCTGGTTTCTCTTCGCGCTTCGGGGCCGCCCGCCTGCCGAACAAACCTCCCAGGCCACGACCAGGCCGCTCGGTCTCAGGCCGGCGCGACTTCTTGCCCCGGCGCTCGCGGCTGGGACGCGGCTGGCGCGGCGGCAGCTTCTTGAGCCGGGGGTGGCGGGCGGGCGCGGCCTCCGCGATCTGTCGCTCGATCTGGTTGAGCAAATCATCGAGCGAGGTTTCGCTGCCGGCGACAACGCCAGGCGCGGCTTCCACCGAGGGTGCGCTCTCCACCCCTTCGAGGAGCGCCAGCCAGGCAGCCTCATCGTCCGCAACCGCGGTGGATACATCCTCCACCGGCTGAGCCTCTTGCGGCTCAGACTCCGATTGTTCCGACGCGGGCGCGAACTCCACTAAAAAGTCCTGCTCCCATTCTGCCGGGATAGCCTTCAGCGGCGGGGAGGCGCTATGCGTTTCATCCCCGTGCTCTTCTTTAGAAGGAGCCGCCGGGCGCGAGGCGATTTGGGCGATGGTTTCCTGAAACGATGCGAGGTATTCCACATCCTCTTCGCCAACCTCGACTGGCTCGACCTCCGCCGCCAGTTCTTCGAGCAGCGGGAGCGGCGCCGTTTCACCCTTTCGTCGTTGAGGCAGCGGGGCGACCGGTACGTCTTCCACACCTTCCTCTAATAAATTCCCCTCCGCTACCTCCACCGACGGTTCTTGCGCTTCAGCTTCGGCGGCTTCCGCATCCGCAGCCATCAGCGCCAGGATTTCCTCAAAGGCGGGATCTTGGAGAATGCTCTCAACCGGCGGGATCGGGCGTGCAGAGGGGCGGCTCCGGCCCTCGATTTCCTCTAGCAGCGCGTCCAGCGGCATCTCTGCGCCGGGCGCTTCCAGTTCATCGAGCGGGCCTTTGCGGAAGTCTTGGGCTTCGCGGCGCGCAATCTCCTGCTGGCGCGCGACCAACCCCCTCGCACTGCCGCTCTCGGTTAGCGATAGGTAAAGATCAAGCTGGTCCTCCTGCGGGCGCTTGAGGGTGTCCGTTTCGGCGCGCGCTTCCTCCAGTTCCTGTTCCTCGTGCGACTCCAGCGACACCTGGCCGCTATCAAGTGGCACCGTCACCATCGGCGTCGGCATATCCACGCGGGGAGCTTCCGCCTCGCCACCTGGAGGCGCTGCCTCCGGCAGATTAGGGCCGCCTTCCACGAGGGTAGCGAGCCAGTCGTCGGAAAGCTCCACCTCTGCGCCTTCTTCGCCGATGACGGTCTCGGCTTCGATCTCCGCCAGCGACATGTCCGCGCCGGGCGCTTCCAGGTCGTCGAGCGGGCCGGATGGAAGGTCTTGCGCCTGACGGCGCACGGCGTCCATCTGCTGCGCGGCCAGTTCGCGGACGCTGAGGCCTTCGGTGAGCGTCATGTACTTATCGAGCGCCTGATCCTCCTGCGCCTCGGTCATTTCCAGCGTTTCGAGCAGGTCTTCGAGCGACATGTCCGCGCCGGGCGCTTCCAGTTCATCGAGCGGGCCGGACGGGAGGTCCTGCGCCTGGCGGCGCACGGCATCTAATTGCTGGGCGGCCAACTCTTCGGGGTTGATCCTCTCGGTGCCGACGATGTAGTCGTCGAGGTCGGCGTCTTCTTCGCGCGGCAGGGTCGCGGTCTTGGCCGGCGGGGCTTTAGCCCGCTGGTCGAGCGCATCTTGCAGGATCGGGTCGAGTTCGCGGGCGCGGTAGGGCTTCTTGAGCGCACCGTTCACCCTGAGCCAGTCCGGCACGCGGTAGACCTCAGTGGGAATGGCGATGATCGCCAGGTCGGGCTGCACCGCGCGCAGCTTCTCGATCAAGCCCGGCCCATCCATGTCGCGCAGCCCGAAGTCCACCACCGCAACGTCCTGTGCTTGGCGGCGCAGGTGTTCAAGCGCCGCCTGTCCGGTGGCGAATACCGTCACTTCGTAGCGGCCTGTGTCTTGAAGGGCCTGCTTGACCTTGACTACGAAGGAGACGTTGGAGTCAACAATCAACACACGCGCTTGCATCGTACTTGCATTCTACAGCGCCAGACAAACCGAGTCAACGCACTGGGTTAGTATCTTTAAACGATAGCGCCCCAATTCAGTATTGGATGTGTTATTACTGTTTGTCCCCGGTTAACCGCATGTTGGCGTTCGGGTTTTCGGGTCACACGCCGGCTTCGCCAGCCAGACAAGGGACTTAAGCCCCTTGTCTGAGGCGGCTCTATGTGCCATAGCCGGGCGGGAAAACCTGGATCGTGAAGAGGCGGATATTGTCGCCCTCGTCGCTTTCGGCGACTTCGCGCGCGCTGTCAACCTCGGCTTCGGCCACATAGGTTCCGGCAGTGGCGTAGGTGTGCTGGAACGTGACCGTGACCGCCGCGCCCGCGTTGAGCGGCGCGACCGCGACCTCCTGCGGCGGCGCGCTGGCATCGGCGCGCCCGCGCGGGTAGAACCTGACCCGGAACTGTCCGCTCGCCCCGCCGCTGGCGTTGAACAGCGTGACGACGAAGGTCACGGTGACGCCGCCGTAGGCGGGCAGAATCGCCTGCGCGGGGCCTTCGATGTTGTACACCTGCAGGTTGGGTTGGGGCAGCGGCGTGAGCGTCGCCGTCGGGGGGATGCCCGCGACAGCGGTAGCCGTCGGCGTCGCGGTCGGCGGCAGGGGCGGCGGCGAAGCAAGAGGCACGCTGCTACAATCGCCGCTTTCGTCGGTGTACGTGGCCGAAACCCAGCCCACCATTCCGTCGCCGGTGCGGACCTGCCACCACGAGTTATCGCCCAGCCGCCCGATGATGGGAAGCGCGGTGCCGGATTGCAGCACGTAGATGCGCGGGTAGTCGGTCCCCGGCCCGGAGCGGAAGTTGAGGTTGGTGGTCGTGGTGGCGGTGCAACCGCCCGCCCCCGACGGCGCGGTCGGGGGCACGCTGCCCGACGCGGTGACCTTGATGCGCGCCGGCGCGCTGGCGACCTCTCCCCGGTAGGCGATCACTTCGAGGATATGTTCGCCTGCCGTCGCTGGCGTCCAGGACTGTTGTACTGTCCAGACGATTGGCGGCGGCACCTCGGTCGATTGCATTGTGCTGACCAACTGCCCATCGGCGCGCAGGTCCACCCGCGTCACGCCCCCGGCGGTGTCCGACGAGACTGAGCGCACATCCACCTTCTGGCCGACGCTGACCGTGCTCCCGTCGAGCGGCGCGATGATCGACACGGTGGGCAGGGTCACGGTGGGGGTGGGAGTCGGCCCGCCGCCCTGTCCGGGGATATTGCACGCCAGCGCTGCCATCAGCAAGAACATGAAGGCCAGCAAGGGGGTTCGCCTGGGGGACATGCGCGCCTCTCCTCAGAATGCTAAACGCGCTGACGCCATTGCCAATACTCTCGAAGGTTATGGTACGGAACTTCGGACGTGTAGATTTTGCGTTCGTCAATTGCGTCTTCGTTGCGGGTGTAGATGATGCCGAGAACGAGGTGCGCAACATATTCAGCGTAAGGGAAAGTGATGTTCTTGGTGGACTTCCGCTGGCGGAAGTACCCCATAAACGAGCCAAGTGTAAAACCGTTGACCCAATCTGCATTGATTCGATCGGTGCTCTTCAAATCCAGGGCGATTTTTCCCCCATCCGGCGTGATTAAGCTGACATCAGGGTAATGGTTCTGCTGTTCACTCAGGATCAAACGGCAGCCCTGCTCAGAGGCGAACCTAGAAATGAGCGGAAACAGCATCAGCTCGATGATTTTCGAGACAACTTTCGTGTCCACCGAAATGGTGTAGATGTTCTTGTAAACGTCGATGAAGCCTCTCACCACCCAATCGCCAGCATTGGTTGCGATGGCTTGTTGAAAATCGCCAAAACAGGCGCGCAGGTTTTCACAGAAAGCGTCGATGTCCATCGCGCCTATGAACCGATGAGCAGTAGCTCTTTAGAGTCCGAATTCGTTGAAAGAACGTATCTGTAGGAACCATAATGTTCGACCCGAACGGATGCCTTATAGCGTTTTAATAGCGAGGTAAGTTCCATCTCAGAAGGAATGCCGTCGCTTCGATAGGACACAACCAAGATGCTCTCCTGGAACTTTTCAAAGAGGCGTTCGAAGGCGTGGACGATTTGCCCTTTGTCGATCCAGGGAGAGTTGATTTGCTTTAGCCGGCGATGTTTGGTCCTGTAGTTGATGTGATGACGCCACTCACCATACATCGTCAAGCCTTCTAAGAAGTGATAAAAGCCGTGATAATCAACGCCTACGCCCCGGCGCGAGATGTACGGCGGGTCGATATACACAAGATCATAGTCGCCGGACACCTCAAACACGTCCAGGTTGAGCGCTTCGTTTGCCTGCCCGTTGTCAAAGACCGCCTGATTCGCTTCTAGCGCAAATTCACGAAACCAATGCTCAAACGGTTTGTCCCAGGTTGTCTTGTTGCCGAATGACCGTTCGACAGCGGCAAAGCGAATGTAAAGGTTCTTGCGGTGAAACAGGTTAAAAGGGCGCTTAATGATGCAGGCCTGACACAAGGCAAAGAAAGCCAGCGCGAGTTTGAAGGGATCGGTGAGGCGGCGGATATTGGTTATGGTCTGGTCGATCCAGGCGTTCTCATCATCGGTGAAGTAGATGCCTGAGAAGGTGTCTTGCACGAAGGTGGGATAATCGACATCGGCGTGTCGGGTCAATATCCAGTCAATCTCCGAAGGCGTGAGCACCGTCTGAGCGTTTTCGATGAGCGCAACGCCGATATAGTGATTGAACGTGAGCAAGTCGTTGAAGGTAACGCTTTTACCTGCCTGCTTCAATCGATACGCGACCGCGCCAGTGCCGCCAAATGCATCTAAACTGGTCTTAAAGTCAAGTCCGGCGATTTGAGACCAAATCCACTCGGCAAGTTTCGCTTTGCTGCCCTGGTAACGGGTTGATGGAAACCTGGCGGTAAGAGCAGGGAAAAGCGAAGCCTGTGTGCCAATCATTTCGCGCCCTGTTGAAAACAACCTGAGTCAACGGCTTGACCTCATTGTAGCATCCGCCCCAGGCCGGGGCAACCGCCGCCGACCTTGTGCCTTTTTGCTCCCCGTGTGATACACTGAATCCGCGACGCGGTAAGCCTTTTACACGTATATAGATGTGGATTGTCTCTTAATTCTTGAGGAAAGCGGAGATGCACACACGCCCCGGTCGTTTGAGCCTGATCGTCGCGCTCGCCCTGCTCCTGCCGTCTATCCCCCTCGCTCTCTTTCCATCACCCACTGTCGCGCAGCAGGCTGAGCCGCTGCAAATCACCGTGCAGGCGGTCGATAGCGCGCGCTTCCCGCGCGTCAGCGCCTACGTCACCGTCGCCGACAGCCGGGGCATCCCCATCGATGGGCTGACCGCGGGGGCGTTCACGCTCAGCGAGGACGGGCAGCCGGTCCCCGAAAACCGGGTCGTCGTCAGCCCCTCGGAGCGGCCCGACCGCCCCATCTCGCTGGTGTTGGCGCTGGACATCAGCAACAGCCTGGGCGAAGCCGGCGTCGCGGGCGTGCGGAGCGCGGCGCTCGCCATGCTTGACAACCTGCCGCCCCAGGCCGGCGACCGGATCGCGCTCCTCAGTTTCGGCAACGCCAACGAGCGCAGCATCACGGTAGAGCAGGACTTCACGAACGACCGCGCCAGGCTGCGCGACATCGTATCCAAGCTGAGCATCGGCCCGGAGAACGCCTACACCGCGTTCTGGGGCGCGGCGCATGAGGCGCTGGCGCTGCTCGAAGCCGACCCGCAGGCCGCCGCCAGCCGCCGCCGCGCGGTGATCATCCTCACCGACGGCGTGGACAACAGCGCCGCTGGGGCGCAGTTCTTGCCGGAGAACACGCAGCGCACGCCGGAGGAAGTCATCGCCTACGCGCAACGGCTCGGCGTGCCGATTTACCCAATCTCCTTCGGCGACCAGACCGACGTCGCCGCGTTGGAGCAACTCGCCGCCGCCACGCAGGGCGTCAGCTATATCAGCGCCACGCCGCGCGACCTGGAGCTGGCCTTCGCTGACGTGCTCGCGGCGCTGCGCAAGGAATACCGGGTTGACTTCACCTCCGCCCTCCCCGCCGACGACACGGCGCACACGCTTGAGGTCCGCGTGGCTTACCAGGGGTTCACCGCCTCGGCGCAGACGACGTTCACGGCGACCGCGCACCCGGTCCAGGTGCGCCTGAACCTGGAAGACGGCGAGCAGGTCAGCGGCAATGTGCTCATCCAACCGGCAGTTGACGCCTACGCCCCTATCGCTTACGCGCGGCTGAGCGTCAACGGCGCGCCGTTGCAGGAGTTCGGCGCGGGCGACATCCGTTACACGTGGAGCACCGCCCAACTTGCGCCCGGCGCTTATGCGCTGGACCTGTTCGTGCGCGACAACGCCGGCAACACCGGCGCGGCGCAGGTCACCGTGAACGTGGTCGAGCCGCTGCGCGTGCGGATCACGTCGCCGGCGCCGGGGGCGCGGCTTGCCGGGGCGGTTGACGTGACTTTCGAGATTGAGAACAACGTCGCCGAGGTCAACACCGTGACATTGCTCGCCGACGGACGCGAGGTCGCCGCGCTGGCCGCGCCTGACTCCGACGCCTACTCGTTTACATGGGACGCTGCTGCCGCCGGCCTGGGCGGGCACCAGCTTGAGGTCGTCGTGCGCGACACGGTGGGCAACCAGGCGAGCGCGTCGGTCGTGGTCAACGTCGCGCCGGTGCTGACGGTCCGCATCGCCGCCCCCCTGCCCAACGCGGACGTGAGCGGCGAGGTCGCCTTCGCTTACACGGTCGATGCCGTCGTCGCCCCGCTGCGGAGCGTCGTCCTCTTAGTTGATGGAACGCCGTATGCGATGACGTCAGTGAGCGCGGGGCTATTCTGGAACGCGGACCTAGCGCCCTTAGGCCGCCACACGCTGGCAGTGCGCGTCCTCGACGAGGCCGGCAACACGGCGACCGACTCGGTGACGGTGAACGTGAGCCGTCCGGTCGGCGTGGAGATCACTGCCCCTGTGGAGGGCGCAAAGGTGGCCGGCGCGGTAGAGGTCGCCTTCACACTTACGGGCCGGCCTTCAGACGTGGCCGACGTACAGTTCTTTGTCGGCGACCTGGAACTGGACGACGCGACCGCCGACCTGGCGCTTCAGCCGGGCGCGAACACGCTCACATGGGACGCCGGCGCGGTCGGGCTGGGGCTGCGCCGGTTGGAGATCCGCCTGACTGACACATTGGGGAATACCGATGCCGACGCAACGTTCGTCAACGTGGTCGAGCCGCTGGTTGTGCACGTGATTTCACCCGCGCCGGGGGCCGAAGTAGACGGCGAGGTGAGCGTCGCCTACGCGGTCGAAGCCAACGCCGCGCTGCTGGCAACTGTCGGGCTGCGCGTGGATGGCGCGCCCTACGCCAGGTCAGAGGATGCCGCAGGTGCGTTCACCTGGGATGCCGGGGCCGCCGCGCTCGGCGCGCACACGCTGGAGGTCGTCGCTTCAGACAAGGCCAATAACGAAGCGCGCGCCGCCGTGCCCGTGACCGTGACGCGCCCCCTCTCAGTCGTTATCGACACGCCGGCGCAGGGCGCGCGCGTCGCCGGGCAGGTGCTCGTGCGCTTCACAGTGGCCGGCAACCCCGCCGACGTGGCCCGCGCCGAGTTCTGGGTCGAGGGGCGGCGCATCGCCGCCATCAGCGACCTGCGCGCGGGCGCGAACGCGCTCACGTGGGACGCCGAGGCGACCGGCGTCGGCCTGCGCCAGTTGGAGATTCGCCTCACCGACACGACCGGCGCGCCGCACCACGCGGCGACGGTCGTCAACGTGGTGGAGCCGCTGAAGGTGCAGGTCACGTCGCCCGCGCCGGGCGCGCAACTTGACGCGGCGGCAGGCACGGTTGAGGTCGCTTACGAGGTCGAGGCCAACGCCGGCTATATCCGGCGGGTGGCGCTGCTCGTGGACGGCGCGGAGGTCGCCGCCAGCCTGGCGCTCGACCCGGCGGGCGCGCTGACCTGGGACCCCGGCGTCGCCGCGCTCGGCGCGCACACCCTGACGGTCGCCGTCACCGACTCGAACGACTACCGCGCGACGGACTCGGTCTCTGTGACCCTCACGCGCGCGCTGAGCGTGGAGATCGGCCTGGAGCCGGGAGGGCGCGTGGCCGGCGCGTCGGTTGAAGTGCCCTTTACGCTGAACGGCAACCCCGTAGACGTAGACCGCGCCGCTTTCTTCGTGGACGACCGCCGGGTAACGACGCTGACCGGGCTGCGCGCGGGCGCGAACACGCTGACCTGGGACGCGACGGCGGTCGGCCTGGGGCCGCACACGCTCGAAGTGCGCCTGACGGACACGCTGGGGAACGAGATTACTTCGAGCGTGACCGTCAACGTCGTGGAGCCGCTGACGGCGCAGATCACTGCGCCCGCGCCCAACGTGGCCGTGAGCGGCGTCGTTGATGTGGCGTATGCGGTCACGGTCAACGCCGGGAGCCTGGCGCGCGTCGCGCTGCGGGTAGATGACGTCGAGATCAACGCCGCTGAGGGAGAGGCGACAGAAGGGACGCTGCAATGGGACACAGGCGCGTTCGCGCTTGGCGCGCACACGCTGGAAATTGTCGTCGCTAACGACGCGGGCAACGAAGCGCGCGCCTCGATGACGGTGAACGTGACGCGCCTACTGCGCGTCGCCATCGTGCAGCCGGAGCCGGGCGCGCCGGTGGCCGGCCCGGTTGAAGTGCGTTTCTCGCTGGAGGGGCAGCCCTCCGACGTGAGCCGCGCGGCCTTTTATGTCGATGACCGCCGCGTCCAGACCCTCGCCGGGTTGCGCGCCGGAGAGAACGCGCTCGCGTGGGACGCCGGCACGGTCGGCCTGGGGCCGCACACGCTCGAAGTGCGCCTGACCGATACGCTGGGCAATGAGTTGACCTCCACCGTGACCGTGAATGTGGTCGAGCCGCTGGCGGTGCGCATCACGTCGCCCGCGCCCAATGCGGTGTTGCGCGGACCGGTAGAGGTGACTTACGCGGTCGAGGCCAGGGCGGCAGCGCTCTATGACGTGGCGCTGCGCGCCGACGGCGTGGAGGTCGCCGCCGCTGAGGAGCTTGCGCCGGAGGGCGCGCTGGTCTGGAACAGCGACGCGGCGGCGCTCGGCGCGCACACGCTGGAAGTCGTCGCGGTTGACCAGGCCGGGAAAGAGGGGCGCGCCTCGGTGACGGTGAACGTTTCACGCCCGCTGCTGGTCGCCATTCAGGAGCCGGCGTCGGGGGCGCAGGTGGCGGGAGAGATCGAAGTTCGCTACGCGCTCGACGGCTTCCCATCCGACGTGGCGCGCGCGGCCTTCTACGTGGATGACCGCCGCGTGACCACGCTGGCAGGGCTGCGCGCTGGCGTCAACACGGTCCTGTGGGACGCCGAGGCCGCCGGTCTGGGATCGCACACGCTCGAAGTGCGCCTCACGGACACATTGGGCAAAGAGATCAACAGCGCGGTCACGGTCAACGTCATCCCGCCGCTGGAGGCCGCGATTCTCGCGCCCGTGCCGGACGCCGAGGTCGCCGGGTCGGTGGCGGTGCGCTACCGCGCTAAGGCCAACGCCGCCGCGCTGGCGCGCGTGGCACTGCTGGTGGACGGTGTGGAGGTCGCCGCCGCCGATGCGCCGGAGGTCGAGGGCGCGCTGACCTGGGACGCGAGCGCCGCCGGTCTGGGCGTGCACCGGCTGCAAATCGTCGCGGAGGACGCTGACGGGCGCACTCTATCGACGGAGATGTCGGTGACGGCGGTGGAGCCGATCACGCTGGAGATACTCGCCCCTGTGCAGGACGAGGAGGTCGCCGGCGTAGTGGCGGTGCGCTTCGATGTAGAGACAGTCGCCGCCGCTCTCGCGCGCGTGGCGCTGCTGGTGGACGGCGTAGAGGTCGCCGCCGCTGCTGCTGAAGACGACAGCCTCGTGTGGGACACGACGACGCTCGCACCGGGGGTGCACCGCGTCGAGGTGCGCGCCGAGGACGCCGCCGGGTTCAGCGCGGCGCAGACGGTCAACGTGCGCGTGCTCAAGCCGGTGCTTGTGCGTGTGCTTGCGCCAGAGCCGGGCGCGCGCGTGGCAGGGCACGTGGATGTGCGCTTCAGCGTCGAGTCCAACGCCGCCGCGCTGGATCGCGTGACCTTGCTCGTGGATAACGAGGTCATAGCGGCGCTTGAGGAGCCGCAGGCGATTGACGCCTTCACGTGGGATGCGAGTCCGCTCGATTTGGGCGCGCACCAGCTTACCGTTCGCGCCGAAGACACGGCCGGCAACATCGGCGAGTCGGGGCTGACGGTGACGGTCGCCGAACCGTTGACGGTTGACCTGACCGAGCCGGCCTCCGGCGCGCAGGTAACCGGGCTGGTCTCGGTGCGCTACCGCGTGGCGATTACGGGCGCGCTGTTGGAGACGGTGGCGCTGAAGGTGGACGGCGAGGCGGTGGAAACGCTCGCCAGCCCGGCGGGGGAGGGGGCCATCCCCTGGGACACAGGCGGGCTGCGCCTCGGCGAGCACCAGATCGAAGTGGAGGCGCGCGACAGCGCCGGCAACGTCCAGCGCGCGGGGACGAAGGTCGTGGTCACGCGGCCTTTGTCGGTAGCCATTGTCGCGCCCGAAGCCGACGCACTGGTGAGCGGCGAGGTGCGCGTGTACTACGAGACGAACGCGGCGCTGGGCGAGATCGCCGGCGCGGCGCTGCTGGTGAACGATCAGGAGGTCGCCAGCGTGCGCGGCCCGCTCAACGAGGCCGCCTTCACGTGGGACACGACCGACCTGGGCGCGGGCCTGTTCACGCTGGCGGTGACGGTCCGCGACGTGACCGGCCAGGCGCAGACCTCTGCGCCGGTGACGGTGCAGGTGATCTTCCAGGGCAACAGCCTGCCCATCTTCCTGCTCATTGTGCTGTTGATCGTCATCCTGGCGGTGGTCGTGCCGCTCACGTTGCGGCGGCGTCGGCAGTTGATGGCGCAGGCCGCGAGCGGGGCCGCCGTCGCGGGGACAGGCGTGGTCGTCGCCCCGGCGGGAGAGCGCGAGATCAAAGCGTACCTGGTCGCCGAGAGCGGCCCGACGAGCGGCACGCGCTGGCTGCTCGCGCAGAGCGAGACCATCGTCGGGCGGTCGCGCACCCGTGCCGACGTGGTGGTGACCGGGCGTTCGGCCTCACGGCAGCACGCGCGCATCAGCCGCCGGGGTGACACGTTTATCTACCAGGACCTGAAGCCCGAAGAAAACCCCAGCCTGGTGAACGGCGCGCCGTTGACCGGCCCGGTTCCGCTGCAAGAGGGCGACGTGATCGAAGTGGGGGACACGCGCCTGCGCTTCACGCGCGAGGCATAAGCGATTTGGAAAAGGATTCGATGCGCGCTAGACTGATGGCGCAAGTGTGAGGACATGGCACGGCCATATCCCTGCCGAGAAACGCAGGGGAGTAGGGGCAAGACATGCCTTGCCCCTACCGAGCAACATGCAGGTAGAGGACTGGAGGGGCACGGCGTGCCGTGCCCTTTCCGGGTGGATTATCTCTCGCTAAGGACGTGGCGCGTTGATCGGGACGAGTCAATTCTTCGCGTGGTATTTTGAGGGCCTGGGCGGGATCGGTGGCTGGGTACTGTTCCTGGTGTTTTACATCGCCGCCGCCGTGTGGTATCTCTACGACAGCCAGCGCCGCCAGTTGAACCCGCCCGGCTGGCGCTTTGCCGTGCTGCTGCCGGGTGTGCTGGTGTTGCCCACGATCCTGTACCGCTTCGCGTCGCTCGACACCCAGAACTCGCTGTTGCAATATAAAGAAATGTTCTTCTACCTGGGCCTGCTCGGCGGCATCGCCCCGGTGCTGTCGGCGCTGGGCTACTGGATCACCTATCGCGGGCTGACAGGCCAGCCGGAGCCGGTCAGCGCCCCACCACCCCCGAAAACGGAGCCTGAGTTGCCCGCGGTCGAGCCGCTCAGGCCGGCGGAGGTCAAGCCTGCCCGGCCCACCGCCAACGCCTGGCTGATCGATAAGAACACGAACCAATCCTATCAACTGCTCAAGGGCGACACGCGCATCGGGCGGAGCCGGGGCAGCAACGACATCGCTATCGCCGACCCGACCGTCTCGCGCGAGCACATCCTGGTCCGTGAGGAAGAGGGGCGCTTCACGCTCTATGACCGGGGCGCGACCGCCGGAACGCTGCTCAACGGGCGGCGGGTGCGCCGCCCGGAGATGCTGACGCACGGCGATGTCATCGTGATCGGCGATACCGAATTGCAGTTTACCGCGCCATTGTAGGGACATGGCGCTGCCACGTCCCTATAGAGGGCGTGACTATGAGGATGGAGGATGTAATACATGGAAGAACAAGGCGGCGGTTTCTGCGACATCCACGGTCCTTACGACCCGCCCCATACGTCGTGCCCTTACTGCGCCGCCGGGAAGGGCCGCCCCGAAGCCCCGCCGCCCCTCGACGACGAACTGCCCACCGAGCTGCCGGCGCGCGGGCGGCGGTTCAGCCCGTTGGTCAGCTATGACGATTACGACGACGAAGAGATCACGCAGTGGCCCACCCGCCGCCGCGCCGAGTTCGACGAGGACGTGACCGAAGTCGGCGCGCCGGACGCCGGCCCGCTTGCCTGGATGGTGATCGCCGAGGGTCCACGACGCGGGCACATCCTCAAGGTCACGCCCGGCCAGGCCGTCGGGCGCAAGGGCGCGGACATCGTGTGGGATGACCCGAAAATCTCGCGGCAGCACGCGCGCATCACTCTGGAAGAGGGCCAGTTCTACATTTGGGACTTCGGCACGCCCAACGGCACCTATGTCAACGGCGAGCGCATCCGCGCGGCAACGCCCATCAAGGAGAACGACGTAATCCGCATGGGCGACACGCAGTTTGTGTTCAAATCGCTCTTCTAAGACTCGCGTCCAATGCAGCGGCCAGGACCTATCCGAGATGTCTGGGACAGGGGGCTTAAGCTCCCTACGCGGAGGAACAAGAGCGGTTTCTCGGATAGGCGCTTAACCCTCGTCGCGCTGGCCGCTTTGTTGGTGCTGGGCGCGGCGCGCTGTCAGCCCGCGCCAGCGGAGCTACAGCACATCGTGTTGCTCCTCGACGTGTCGGCGAGTATGGCCGACCCCACGAGCAACGGGGGGGCACCGAAAATCGAGGAGGTGCGACAGGCGGTGACCGCGATGCTGCGCTTTTTCGCGGGTGTCAACCCCATCCCGCGCGTGAGCATCGTCGTCTTCAACAACGATCCCGAAGTGCTCTATCCGCTTACCAACAACATGAATGCGCTCGCTGAGGCGACAGCGGCGCTGCCGGGGCGCGTCGGCGGCGGGTCGAACATCGGCGCGGCGCTGGAAGCGGCCATCCGCCAGCTGGAGGGCGTGGATAAGGGGGTCATCGTGCTGATCTCTGACGGCGCGCCCACGCAGGGACTCATCGCAGCGCAAGTCATCGACGGGCCGGCGCGGAAGGTGCGCGAGCAGGGCCACTGCTTCTATACCCTGCTGGCCCGTGACTTTGGCATGTCCACTGAGGGCGCTGCGTTTCTTCAGCGCGCGCGCGACGTCGCGCCGTGCCCCGAAGCGGAGAAGATTCTGCCGCTCTCCGACACCCCGCGCCTGCTGTGGGCGATCAGCCTCGCCCGCCAACTGCCGCCCGGCGTCGAGATGAGCGAAGCCAGCGGGCGGCTGGAACCCGGCGAGAGTTTCAGCGTCGCGCTGGTCACGCCCGGCCCCCGCGTGGACCTCAGTGCGTGGTGTCGTACCGCTGCGCTCACGCCGGACAACCTGGCTGAGGTGCGCGTCGTCGCCATCTCGACCGGCGCGCCTGTGCAACTCTCGTTCAGCGCCTCTGTCACCCAACCCTGGACCGACCTGGTCAGCGAAGGGGTTGGGCTGAGCACACTATCCGCGCCCGATGTCGTGGCGGCGTGCTCGACCCTGGGGATTCACAATCCCTCGGACACGAAAGTGGCGTACTACGTCATGATCATGACGCTGCCCAGGTCCGTCAGCCAATCCGACTCCGGGGCCGCGATTGCGCTTGTGGTGGCGGTCGCGGGTATTCTGGGAATCGGCCTGGCCGTGATCGCCGTGGAGCGCTTCCGCCCACGCCCTGGGGCGTACCTGGCGGACGCGCACACAGGCGCGCGCTACGCGCTCCCGCGCACTGAGAAAGCCGTCACAAGCATCGGTTCTGCGCCCGGTTGCGCCATCGTCGCCAGCGGTCCCAACGTCGCGCCGCGCCACGCGGTGATCCGATACGGGCGCGGGCGGTACTTTCTGCAAGACCAGGCCGGCGCGGGGCGCACACTGCTCAACGGCGCGCCGGTGGACGCGAGGCCGCTCGTGCACGGCGACAGGATTAAGGTCGGGGACGTGGAATTTCTGTTCCGCCAAGAGGAGCGCGAGGCGCGAGCAACTTCAGCGCGTTAAGCCACTCATAGCACGGAAAATTCTTTCGTTCGTGTTATTCGTGGTTGATTCTTTGAACGAGGCACAGATGACCGACTCGCTTGCGACCGACGCGGGCCTGGTGATCTTCCCCCCGAACACCCCCGCGCGGAGATCGACGGGCGGCGGCGTATCTACAACCCGCATTACGAAGTGATCCCGCCGCATATCACCGTGACCTATCCGCCTTTGGTGCCGGAAGCTGAATGGCTGCTGATCCGGCCTGCGCTCGCCGAGACGCTGCGGGCGTTCCCGCCGTTTGACGTGACGCTCCGGCGGCTGGGGACGTTCGCGGTCGATGAGTACGTCTTGTGGCTACAGCCCGACGACGGCACTCTGGAACTCCTGCACTCGACCCTGCACGTCCGCTTTCCTGACTACGTGCCCCTGGGGCGTTACGCCTACATCCCGCACCTGACCATCGCGTTCTTTGAGAGCGAGGCGGCCATGCTCGTCGCGCAGGATGCGCTCGCAGGACAGATCAGGCCGCTGCATTTCCGAGTCGATGAAGTGACCTACGTCGTGCTGGGTGCAAATGGTCACTGGCACGCGCGCGAGAATCTGCCGCTCGGATAAAACACCAAAGGATTAGCGCCGATGAGGCGCGGGGAATGGACTCAGAGGGAGGTGTCCCTAACGGGCGCTACACACCGGGGCGCCCCTACCGCCAGGTGGGGCAGTGCGTAGGGACACGGCAGCCTTCCCCGCCACGGGGACGCCGCGCCCCTGCCGGCACCCATCACGACTCGCGGCGCTCGCGGGGGACCTTTAGCTTGGCGTCGATGAACTCCTTGTGCGTCACGAGCAGCATCCGCGCGATCCTGCGAATCTCCTCAATCTCGTCGTCCGAAGCGATATGGTCGGCGGTGGCGACGGCAAAGAGCACGTCCAGGAATTGCACGCGCTCTTCGTAGGGGACGGCTTTCACGAACTCGCGCGCCAGGCGCAGGGCGTCCATGTCGGCGGCGAGCGCGTCCGTCGCCGCCTGCGCGACGAACGTCGCCTCTGCGCGCGTGACGTTCCAGTGCGTTTGCAGCGCGTCCACAATCGCGGCGAACTCCCCTTCGGTGATCTGCCGGTGCACGCGCGCGATCCGCGCCATCATCCCGCCGGCGAGCGCCAGCTTGCGCAGCTTCTCCTCCGGGATGTGCAGCTCCCCCGCGCCGAGGTCGAGGCGGCGACACACCTCGTAGTACACCTTGTTCTTGATGAAGTCCTCGAAGCGCGCCTCGCGGTCCGGCGCGCCCGCCGCCTGCGCGCGCCGCGCCACCGGCCCCTTGAGCAGCCGAGAGAGCTGGCCGAAGAGGCTCAGATCAACCGCATTGAGCGCGGCCCTGATCTCCTCCGCGACGCGCTTCTCCTCCTTGGTGACCACGCCGTCCGCCGCGACCAGGCCGTTCAGCGCCGCGAGCGCCAGCGCCCGGTCTTCGGGTGAGCGGAGCGCGGCCTTGAGTTCCTCGACCAGCCGCACGCGCTCCGCCGCATCGACCGGCGTCTCGATATACATATCCAGCGTGGCCCACTGCAAGGCGGTGAGGTCCGGCAGGCGGATGAGCAGGTCCTTGAGGCTGTTGATCTCGTCGTTGCTGACCGCGCCGTCGGCCCAGGCCGCCGCGATAATCACCTTGCCGAGGGTCAGCATGAGGTTGGTGTCAGGCATGGTTGCTCCTTACATCACGACGGTCTTCTACCCTCATCCCCGCCGACCTTCGGTCGGCGCCCCTTCTCCCATAAAGGGCGAGGGGGAACCGGAACGCACACACTGGCTCCCCTCTCCCCTTGTGGGAGAGGGGCCGGGGGTGAGGGGTACCAAGAGTCTACCATCACGCGGCCCTGCGCCGGTCATACGAGGCTGAGCGCGGCGGTCATTCGGAGATTGACTTACAGCCCAAGGCTGGCCGGCAGGCCGTTTGCCCAGGCGCGAATGGCGTCCCAATCACGGTTATCGCTGGCGGGCAGGTTGTGCAGCGGGCTTGCCGGCAATTTGGTGAGCAGCTTATGGAAGAAACTCAACTTCGACGGGTCGTACTTGCCGACAAACAATTCGAGAGCGACCGGTTTGAGCCAGGGATACTGCGCCAGTTCTTTGTCAAGCTCCGCGCGCGCGCCCTGCATCCCCTCCTCATCCGTATCGAGCGGGCCAAGCGCGAAAAGCGCCACGGGCCGCTGCGTGAGGGCTTCACGGTGCTGCGCGAGGAAACGGTGCGCGTCCTTGCGCAGCTTGCCGATGTAGAGCGGCGCTCCCACCACGACGGCGCGATAGTCTGCAAGCGTCTGCACGTCGCCCACCGGCTGAAGGGCGACCTGCACGCCCTGCTCGCGCAGGGTGGACGCGATGGCCTCCGCGACTTCCCGCGTTGACCCGTACTGCGTCGAGTACGCGACGAGTATTGAGTCTGACATGCTCATTTCCCCCTTTGATTTATGAGCCTTTTCTATGCCCGTATACGCAAGATCGGTGGAGTGGTTGTGAGCGGCGATGTTGCACAGACGCGCCGCCCCGCGCCGGTAATGCGCGGCAGGGCGCGGCGGTCATGGCGCGTCGTCGGCGGGAACGCCCCAGAGGTGTATTGCGCCATCCATCAAGAAAGCGACCAACCTGCTGTCGGGACTTACCAGAACGCTCCCGTCCGCCTCTTCGATGACAACCAGTTGCTTTCTTGTCGCTACGTCCCATATAATGTTCTCGGCGACTATCAGTGCCTCATTCCAATCAATGCTCACGTCCCAAACGCCGTCAGGCCCATTGAAAGTCGCAAACTGCTCGCCTGTTTCTGTATCCCATAGTCGTACCGCGTGGTCCGCATCTCCACCTCCAGCGGCCAACATCGTTCCCTGTGGGCTAAACGCTACGCGATGACCAGGAACCGACAATAAGACTACAGGATCGGTGAGCCTTACAGTGCCTTCGACAAAGCTAACGGGCCATAGGCCAACCCGACCTGAACTCCCGGCGGCTATAGACTGTCCGTTCGGGCTGAATGCTAGATCACTGATATGGGAGAATCCCTGTTCGACCAATTTCACGCCTGTTGTTACATCTCTCAGTTGAAAACCTTCGTATTCATAGCCAGAGGCAGCGATTGCAAGCACTCTCCCATCTGGACTGAACTCGATGTCTGTTATTGGGGCAGGATAGATTTGCAGATCCCATTCATCCAATCGCTCACCTGTCAACACATCCCACAGAACCACCGTGTCATAGAAATATCCGCCTGCGAGCATCTTTCCATCTGGACTATATTCCAAATCGATAATCCTGTTAGGTCCCCTCAACACGGCCAGTTGTTCACTAGTTTCAAAATCCCAAATCTGCACCCGATCTGGAGGGTTTGCATCAAACTCATCTGCACAGAATATCGTTGTTCCATCCGGACCAAATTCCAGAAAACGGAGAAACGAGGCGGCCTCTCCCTCAAGCACCGTCAACGCTCCTGCCCTGATGTCCCATATGCGCACGACCTCGTTCGTATCCTCGAAACCGACAGCCAACAAGGTTCCGTCCGAGTTGAACATCAACACTGTTGCTTCTCCTTCACCTTTCAAAACTGCCAACTGCTCCAACCGCCCCACATTCTCCGCCGTGATCGGCTCCAGCGGCGGCAGCGGAAACGGATCGCCCTCCTGCGCCAGCGCCGGCGCGCACCAACCGACCAGCCACAGCGCGGCCATCGCCAGCAGATACCATCGTCTGTTCATAAGTCGCCTCGCTTTGGGGTTCAGTCCGGCAGCGCGGCCTTGAGCGCGTCGCGCAGGCTGCGCACGCTCAGCACCTCGATGCCGTCGGGCAAGGGTGGGCC